>CALIDR010000084.1 GCA_938022295.1 uncultured Burkholderiaceae bacterium | reverse complement strand
GATCACGCGCTGGAAGTCGCGCACCATCATCGGGTACGGGTGCGGCCCGGCTACGGTGCCGATGATGTAGAAGGTGTGCTCGACGTTCGTCACCCAGTCGCGAAGCGCCTCGTTGAGCGCGTCCTTCAGCGTCTTGCTGCCGGACTCCACCGGCACCACCTTCGCGCCGAGCAGGTGCATGCGGTAGACGTTGGGGCTCTGGCGCTTGACGTCCTCGGCGCCCATGTAGACGACGCACTCCATGCCGTAGCGCGCGCAGACGGTGGCGGTGGCCACGCCGTGCTGGCCGGCGCCGGTCTCGGCGATCACGCGCGGCTTGCCCATGCGGCGGGCGAGCAGCGCCTGGCCGATCGTGTTGTTGACCTTGTGCGCGCCGGTGTGGTTGAGGTCCTCGCGCTTGAGGTAGATCTGCGCGCCGCCGAGCTCGCGGCTCAGGCGCGCGGCGTGGTAGACCGGGCTCGGGCGGCCGACGAAGTGCTTCAGCTCGCTCTTGAACTCGGCGACGAACTCGGGGTCGGCGCGGTACTTCGCGTAGGCGGCCTTCAGTTCGTCGAGCGCGTGGATCAGCGTCTCGGCAACGAAGGTGCCGCCGTAGGGGCCGAAGTGCCCGCGCGCGTCGGGCTGGTCGTAACTCAACATCTCGGGTGTTCTCGGGTCGCGGCGGCGAGCCGTTCGTCGGCCTCGCGCACCGCCTGGCAGAACCGGCGCATCAGCGCGGCATCCTTCATGCCCTTGCCGCTCTCGACGCCGGAGCTCACGTCAACGGCCCAGGGCCGCACGCGCAGCACGCCATCGGTCACGTTGGCAGGATTCAACCCACCAGACAAAACGACCGGACAGGGCACGCCGGGGGGAATCGAGGACCAATCGAACACCTTTCCGCCGCCGCCGTAGCCGTCGACGTGGGCGTCGAGCAGCAGGCCGCTGGCGCTCGGGAAGCGGGCCGCGAAGTCTAGCAAATCGACCCCCGGCGCCATCCGCGCGGCGCGCAGGTACGGGCGGCCCGGCGCCTCGCAGTCGGCACGCGTCTCGTCGCCGTGAAACTGCAGCAGCGCGTGCGGCACTGCGGCCAGGGCGGCGGCGATCGCGGCCGGCGTGGCGTTGACGAACAGCAGCACCGGCGTCACGAACGGCGGCAGGCGCCGCGCGAGCGCCCCCGCCCGCGTGGCGTCGACCGCGCGCGGGCTCGGCGGGTAGAGCACGAGGCCGACCGCGTCGGCCCCGGCGGCGACGGCCGCATCGACGTCGGCCTCGCGCGTCAGGCCGCAGATCTTGATGCGGGTGCGGCGCGGCGCCGCCGCGGTGTCAGTGGATCCAGTCGAAGACGGGCGCGGCGGCGGGCGATCCATGACGTGCATCGTAGTACGGGCCAACGAGAGTCAGCCCGCCAGGCGGCGAGGAGATGAAGCTGACGTTGACGCCGTGATGCCATCACGCTACGACGCACCGATGCGAACGACCGTCGATCTCCCCGAAGATCTGCACCGCATCGTCTCGTCGCTGGCCCTGCACACGCGGCGCAGCTTCAGCGCCACGGCGGTCGACCTGATGCGGCGAGGGCTGGAGGCCTCGAGCGCCGGCGCGGGCGAAGCGCCCGCCATCGTGTCCCGCAGTGCCGCGACCGGCCTGCCGACCGTGCGCCTGCCGCGCCCCGTCACACCCGACGACGTGAAGGCGCTCGAAGACGAAGCATGACGGCGACTCGCTCGGGCCGCGGCGCGCCGGAGGTCACGCTGCTGGACGGCAACGTGCTCGTGGCGCTGGTCACGAGCAGCCACGTTCACCACCGCCCGGCGCAGGACTGGTTCGCGAGCCACGACCGGCCGTTCGCCACCTGTCCGATCACGCAGGGCACGCTGCTGCGACTGCCGATGCGCCTCGGCGAGGTGCCGGCCGACGCCGCCCTCGCCGTTCTCGCCGGCGTCACGGCACATCCCCGGCACCGGTTCTGGCCCGACGACCTCGACTACGCGCAGGTTTCCCTGCGTGGCGTCCTGGGACACCGGCAGGTCACCGACACCTATCTGGCGGCGCTGACACGCAAGCACGGCGGTCGCCTGGCGACCTTCGACGCGGGGCTGGCGGCGCTGCACGCCGACGTGACCATCGGACTGCGGTAACGGTCGGCGCAACCGGACGACGCAGACGCCTGGGGCGGCCGTGGGGCCGTCAGGGAATGCAGTCGAACATGGGTGTCACGGCGGGCAGTCCATGCCGATCGTCGTAGTACGGACCGACGAAGTACAGCCCGTCGGGCGCAAACGTCGGCGCCGCGACCTCGCGCCGGCGCGACGCCAACACCGCGCCGATCCACGCCGGCGGGTGGCGGCCCTGCCCCACCGCGACGAGGCAGCCCATGATGTTGCGCACCATGTGGTGCAGGAACGCGCTGGCGTCGAAGTCGAAGCGCCAGTAAGCGCCGCGGCGCGTGATCGTGATCGCGCGCAGTTCCTTCACCGGGCTCGCCGCCTGGCAAGCCGCGGCGCGGAACGCGCTGAAGTCGTGGGTGCCGACGAGAAGGGCCGCGGCAGCGCGCATGGCGTCGGCGTCGAGCGGCCGGAACACCCAGCCGACGAGCCCCGCCTCGAGCGACGGGCGCACCGGCGACTCCAGCACCACGTAGGCGTAGCGCCGGCCCTGGGCGCTGTTGCGGGCGTGGAAGTCGCCCGCCACCGGCCGGCACCACTGCACCGCGATGTCGGGCGGCAGGAAGCGGTTCGTGCCGCGCACCCAGGAGAACGGCTCGCGCCGGACCGGCGCGTCGACGTGCACGACCTGGTTCAGCGCGTGCACGCCGGCGTCCGTGCGGCCGGCGCAGACCGTCGTGACCGGCGCGTCGGCGAACGCCGACAGCGCGTGCTCGACCCGGTCCTGGACCGTGTGCCCGTCGGGCTGGCTCTGCCAGCCGTGATAAGCGCCGCCGCGGTAGCGGATGCCCAGCGCGAGCCGGGTCGCCACGTCCGAGGGGCTGGATTCAGCCGAGCCGGTCGAGCATCGCCTGCGCGCGGGCGCGCAGCGAGTCCCCGCCCTTGGCGACGACTTCCTCCAGCAGGTCGCGCGCGCCCTCGACGTCGCCGATCTGGCGGAACTCCTCGGCCAGCTCGAGCTTGCGCTGCAGCGGGTCGAGCGTCTCCTCGCTGCCGATCGGCGACTCCGGCACGTCCACCGGCTTGGCGCCGGCGATGCTGCGGAAGTCGAGCATCGGCGGCTCGACGTCGGGCGCCGGCTTGGCGCCCGGTGCGGCGGGCACGTCGAGGTCGAGCGACAGGCCGCCGAGGTCGAACTCCATCGGCGCCACCGGCGCGGCGGCGGGCGCCGCCTCGCCGCGGCGCGGGGCCGGGGTGTCGTCCAGCGGCAGCTCGAAGTCGAGCACCGAGTCGCCGCCGACGGCCGTCGGCTGCATCGGCTGCGTCGTCTCCATCAGCGGCACCGGCGCCGAGATCTCGGGTTCCGGCGGCGGCGCGCTGAGGTCGAGGTCGAGGTCGGCGCCCATCGCGGGCAGCGGCTCGAGCGGCTGGCGCGAGTCAGGCGCGCCGTACGACGACGCCGCGGGCACCACCGACAGCGGCAGCGTGCTCGCGCCGAGCGCCTCGCCGGGACGGCTGCCGGCGGCAGGCGCCGCGGGTCGGCCGCCCTTCTGGTACAGCGGGTTGTCGGGGTCGATCTGGCGCCCCATCTCCTGCACCCGCAGCCAGTCCTCGCCCTCGCCGCGCGTCAGGCCGTGCATCTGCGTGGCGAGCAGCTCGAAGCCCTTGGTGTCGCGCCGCTTGGCGTAGACCTCGAGCAGCTTGACGCGGATCGCGAGCCGCTCGGGCGAGGCGCGCATCGCCTCCTTCAGGATCTCCTCGGCCTGCAGGTCGCGGCCGTAGGCGAGGTAGACGTCGGCCTCGGCGACCGGGTCGACGTCGCCGATCGCGTCGAGCTGGCTCAGCGAGTAGCTCATCGACGACGCCGCGCCCGTGGCTGCCGCCGCCTCGCGGGTGTCGACGCGCTGGCCGCCGGTGGCGCCGAAGAACGAATCGGCCGCCGCGCGGCTCTCCAGGAACGACGTCTCGCTGCTTACCGCCGGTGGCTTGGGACGACGGCGCATGCGGTAGATGCCCAGCCCCGCGAGCAGCGCAACGAGGATGCCCGCACCGGGGATCACGAACGGGTGGTCGAGCAGCGCGGTGATCGCGTCGGGCTCGGCCGCGGGCGCAGCCGGGGGCGGCGCAGCCGGCGCCGCCGCCGGGGCGGCCGTGACGGCCGGTGCCGTCGGTGCGAGGACGGGTGCCGCGGCAGGGGCCGGTGCAGGTGCCGGTGGCGCCGCGGTCTCGGTCGCGGTCGCGACCGGCGGGGCGGCTGCC
>CALIDR010000083.1 GCA_938022295.1 uncultured Burkholderiaceae bacterium | reverse complement strand
CGGCTTCGTCGTCACCCGCACGGCGCTCGCAGCGCGAGCGCACCAGCTCGGCGACGCTCACGTTCTCGCGCCGCGCCTCCTCGGCGAGGAACGCCTTGAACTCGGGCGTGGTGAGCAGGGTGACGCGTTCGGTCTTCACGGCCGGTGCTCCTTTATATGCACATGTGCATGATAAGGTTTGACCCGCGGACGGTCAAGCCGGGTGCGCTGCGGCGCGGCGGCGTTACGATCGTGCCCACCGTGCCGGCCGGGCGCCTTGTGCCGCGGCCCAGCCGCCCCAGCACAGACAGGAGACGCGACGATGCTGACGACCGATGACCCCCTGGTGTGCTATGCGAAGGACGCGCGCGGCGTCGTGACGCTGACGCTGAACCGGCCGCAGGCGTTCAACGCGCTGTCCGAGGCGATGCTCGAGGCGCTGCAGCGCGAACTCGACGCCATCGCCACCGACGAGACGGCGCGCGTCGTCGTCGTCGCCGGCGCCGGCAAGGCGTTCTGCGCCGGCCACGACCTGAAGGAGATGCGCAGCCAGCCCTCGCTCGGCTACTACGAGCGCCTGTTCGGCCAGTGCGGGCGGATGATGATGAGCATCCAGAAGCTGCCGGTGCCGGTGGTGGCGCGCGTGCACGGCATCGCCACCGCCGCCGGCTGCCAGCTGGTGGCGATGTGCGACCTCGCCGTCGCGGCGCGCGGCGCGAGGTTCGCCGTCAGCGGCGTCAACCTGGGACTGTTCTGCTCGACGCCGAGCGTGGCGCTGAGCCGCAACCTCGGCCGCAAGGCGGCGTTCGAGATGCTCGTCACCGGCGAGTTCATCGACGCCGACGACGCGAAGGCGAAGGGCCTCGTCAACCGCGTCGTCGCCCCCGAGGACCTCGACGCCGAGGTCGAGCGGCTCGTCGCCGCGATCGTCGCCAAGCCGCGGGTGGCGGTGGCGATGGGCAAGGCGCTGTTCTACCGCCAGCTCGAGGAAGGCATCGAGGCGGCTTACGCCGACGCCGAGCGCACGATGGCGTGCAACATGATGGACGACGCCGCGCTCGAAGGCGTGCAGGCGTTCATCGACAAGCGCGCACCGCGCTGGGCCGGCGCGTGACGACCGGCCCGGCGCGCGGCTCGCGTGAAGGATCGCGGCGGTGACCGAACTCGTCGTCCGCCGCCTGCTGGTCGACCTCGAGACACCGCCGGCGCGGCACTGGTGCGGCGGCGACGCCTTCCGCACCGCGTTCCTGAACGCGCTGTCGATGAGCTTCCCGCTCGGCGAGCAGTTCTTCATCGACGCGGTGCGGCAGGGCGCTGCGGCGTTGCCGGCGGCCGAGCGCGAGCGCTGGCAGGCCGAGGTGCAGGGCTTCGTCGGCCAGGAGGCGACGCACCGGCACGTGCACGGCCTGTTCAACGCCCACCTCGAACGGCAGGGCCTCGTCAACCGCTGGGCCGAGCGCGCCGCGCGGCGCATCGAGCGCTTGCGCGGCCTCGACCCGCGCCACGCGCTGGCGGCCACCGCCGCCTACGAACACTTCACCGCGATCCTCGCCGAGCACCTGCTCGCGCATCCCGGGCAGCTCGGCGACGCCGAGCCGCGGCTGCTCGCGATGTGGCTGTGGCACGCGGCCGAGGAGTGCGAGCACCGCAGCGTCGCGTTCGACCTCTACCGGGCGCTGGGCGGCGACGAACGCTGGCGGCGCCGCTGGTTCCGCATCGCGAGCGTCTACTTCGTCGGCGACGCGGCGCGGCAGACGGCGCACAACCTGTGGCGCGACGGCTCGCTGTGGAAGCCGTCGACGTGGATCGGCGGCGTGCGCTTCCTGTTCGGCCGCGGCGGCCTGGTGCGCGAGTGCTTCGCGCCGTGGCGCGCGTACTTCCGTACCGACTTCCATCCGTCACAGGGGGGCAGCGAACGCGGCCGGGCGTGGCTGGAGTCGCACGCGCGAGCCTACGCGCCGGTCGGGCGCTGAGCCTCGTCGCTGCCGCCGGCGGTCGGGACCGGCGCCGAAGGCGCCCGGTCCCACCTGCCTGCGCTACGGCTGGCGCTCGACGACGACGTTGTCGAACGTCGCGTGGATGCGCCCCATGAGCGGGTCGGTGCCCGCCACCACGCGCGTGCCCAGCAGCATGAACCGCGCGCGGGCAGGCCCGATGGGGGCGGCGTCGACGGCCGGCGCGTACTCGAAACTCCGGTCCGCGATGGCGAAGCGGAACTTGGTGCCGTCCCAGCGGACGTCGGCGGCGTAGGCTTGGCCGATCTCGAACGTCCCCAAGGTCTCCTCGTCCGAGACGATCGTTTCGGATCGGCCGCAGTTGGCGTCGAGGCAGCGGGCGACGGTGGCCCGTCCGACCAGGGTGGCGGCTTTGCGCACCAGGCCGACCTCGGCGAACACGTCGCCGGCCGAGCCGGTGCCCTCCGCACGGCTGCTGTACCAGGTGCCGCCGACGCGCGCTCTCGGCTCCATGCCCTCGGCCTCGGCCGCCATCACCGCGACTTCGGCACCGATGCGCGTGACCCCGGCCGGGTCGGCAAGGCGCAGGTTGTTGCCCTGAGCCCGCCCGGAGTACGCCGCGACGCGCGAGTGGAGCTTGCCGTCGACGACGCGGCGTTCGAACTCGTGCTGCAGCCACTCGCCTTCGGGAAGCATGTCGCCGAGGAACGGGGAGTAGTCCTCGCCGTTGATCCTGACCTGACCGATGCGGGCGCGGATGTAGCCCTTCTCGTCGGACGTTTCCATGCGGTCGACGCGCGTGTTGACCTGCGCGAACGGCGCCCGCGCGGTCGCGGCCGCGGTCACGCCCGCCGGCAGGATCTGCTGCGACCAAGAGTCGAGGCCGAACGTGACCCGGGTGCCGTCCCACGCCATCCGCAGCACGTGGGGTTGCCCCACGGCCACGCCCGGCAGGCCCGTGGCGACGCCGACCGTCTCGGCGTCGGCGCAGGTCGCGTCCTTGCAGAGCGACAGGAACGCCAAGGGTTCGAGCGTCCCGTCGCTCGCACGCTGGAGTCGGATCTGCGCCAGCACGTCGCCGGTCAAGCCGGTTCCCGGCCGACCGTCGTTGAACAGCGTCATGACGATGCGCACCAGCGGCCGCGCGTTGGCGTTGTTCGGATCCTCGGCCGCCACTTCCTCGACGGTGATCGGGACCTCCATCGACGTCACGTGGCCGTTGGCGTTCGGGATCTGGAGCACGACGTCCTGCGTCGCACCGAGGCGGCCCGTCGCGGCCTGCTCGAGCAGCAGGGTACCGCCGGGCGGGGCGCCGCCGGGCAAGCGCACCGTCTCGAGGTCGAGCCAGCGGGCGGCCGACAGCCGCTGCTCGCCGAAGTCGTCGAAATACGTCGTGGCCGGCGGCGGTTCGGCGATCGCCTCGCCGCCGCCTCCGCCGCCGCCCCCGCCGCAGCCGAACAGGACCAGCGTCGCCGATCCTGCCGCCAGGGCGCGCCGCCATCCGGCGCGCCCAACCGGGCCGGCCCCGAGCACACTCATCGCCATGTCGCATCTCCCGAGAGTTGCTGCCGAAATTGGCAACGCGACTCTAGGCAGCGGCATGGGCGCAGGCATCGTCACGACGAACGATGAGCCGGCCCCGGGCCGGGGTGCGGCCGATCGCGCGCCGCGCCGAGCGCTGCCGGCAACACGATGTCGCAGCGGTGGACGGCGTCCGCCTGCCGTTCGGCGGGGTGTGCCCGCCGTGCCGGCCGGTCGGGTCAGGCCGCGGCGCCCGGGCCGGCTTGGCGGGCCCTCTCGCTCATCTTCTGCAGCAGCTGCCCGAACTCGGTCGGGAACGGGAACACGATCGTCGAGCTGTTCTGCATGCCGATCGTGGCCAGCGTGCTGAGGTAGCGCAGCTGCATCGCCTCCGGCGCGGCGCCGAGGATGCGCGCCGCCTCGAGCAGCTTCTGCGCCGCCTGTTCCTCGCCCTCGGCGTTGATGATCTTGGCGCGCCGCTCGCGCTCGGCCTCGGCCTGGCGGGCCATCACGCGCACCATGCTCTCGCCGAGGTCGATGTGCTTGAGTTCGACGTTGGCGACCTTGATGCCCCAGGCGTCGGTCTGCTGGTCGAGGATCTCCTGGATGTCGTTGTTCATCTTGTCGCGCTCGGCGAGCAGCTCGTCGAGCTCGTGCTTGCCGAGCACCGAGCGCAGCGTCGTCTGCGCCAGCTCGCTCGTGGCCTGGTGGTAGTTCTGCACCTGCACCACCGCCTTGCCAGGGTCGACGACGCGGAAGAAGATGATCGCGTTGACCTTGACCGAGACGTTGTCGCGCGAGATCACGTCCTGGCTCGGCACGTCGAGCACGGCCACCCGCAGGTCGACGCGCACCATCTGCTGGATGTAGGGCACGAGCAGGATCAGGCCCGGCCCCTTGACGCCGGTGAAGCGCCCGAGCGTGAAGACGACGCCGCGTTCGTATTCGCGCAGCACGCGGATCGACGCCGCCAGCACGACGGCGGCGAGCACGACGAAGGGCAGGTAGAACGCCAGGTCGAAGATCATGTCGAGGCTTTCGAGGGGGTCGTTCATGGGGTCTGCGGCGTCGGGTACGCCGCCGTCGTCGGCTCCACCGTGACCTGCAGCCCATGGACGGCGGTGATGCGCACGGCCTGGCCGGGCTGCAGGTCGGCCGGGCCGTCGGCGGCCCAGCGCTCGCCCATCGCGAACACGTGGCCGGCGCGGCCGCGCCAGTCGAGCACCCGGCCCTCGGTGCCGACGAGCGCCTCGGCACCGGTCACGACGCGGCTGCGGCGAGACTTCAGCGCCAGGCGCACGATCAGCATCGTCAGGCCGAGGCTCGCCAGCGCGATGCCGCCCACCAGCGGCAGCGACACGCCGAAGCCCGGTGCGTCGGCGTCGAACAGCAGCATCGCGCCGAACACGAACGCGATCACGCCGCCGATGCCGAGCACGCCCAGCGACGGCGTGAACGCCTCGGCCACCATCAGCGCGATGCCCAGCAGCAGCAGCGCCGCGCCGACGTAGTTGACCGGCAGCGCCGACAGCGCATACAGCCCGAGCAGCAGGCAGATCGCCCCGACCGTGCCCGGCACCAGCGCGCCGGGGTTCATGAACTCGAAGATCAGCCCGTAGATGCCCACCAGCATCAGGATCAGCGCCAGGTTCGGGTTCGTGATCGCGCCGAGCAGCCGCGAGCGCCAGTCGGGGTCGAGGCGCTCGATCGCCAGGCCCTTGGTGTCCAGCGTCAGCCGCGCCTCGCCGAGCCTGACCTCTCGCCCGTGCGCCTTCTCGAGCAGGTCGGCGATGCTGGTGGCCACCATGTCGATCACGTTGCGCTCGAGTGCGGCTTCGGCGGCCAGGCTCGCCGCGTCGCGCACCGCCGCTTCGGCCCAGTCGGCGTTGCGGCCGTGCAGTTCGGCGAGCGACCGGATGTAGGCCACGGCGTCGTTCGTCACCTTGGCTTCCATCGCGCTCGAGCCGCGGCGCGGGCTGCGCGTGGCGCCGTCGCCGGCCGGCGCGCTGGCGCTTTCGTCTGCCTTGTCGGCCTTCCTCGGCTCTTCTGCCGGCTGGCCGGGCAGCGGCATGCCGCCGCCGCCGATCTGCACCGGCGTCGCGGCGCCGAGGTTGGTGCCCGGCGCCATCGCCGCGACGTGGCTCGCGTAGAGGATGTAGGTGCCGGCGCTCGCCGCGCGGGCGCCGCTCGGGGCGACGTAGCTCAGCACCGGCAGCGGCGAGGCGAGGATCTCGCGGATGATCTCTCGCATCGACGTGTCCAGGCCGCCCGGGGTGTCGATCTGCAGCACGACGGCCGCTGCGCCGGCGTCTCGCGCCTTGGCCAGGCCGCGCTTGAAGTAGTCGGCGCTCGCCGGGCCGATCGCGCCGTCGATCGTCAGCACGAAGGCGGTGCGCGTGGCCGCGGTCTGGCCGGTCGCGCTGCCGGCGAGCCACCAGGAGGCGCCGACCATCGCGATCGCGAGCCACAGCAGGCGGCGCAGCGCATCGGCAGGGGAGGGGAACAACAGGGACTTCATCGTTTTCCCGCTCGCATCATAGGCGCCGCGAGCGGCGCTGGCCACCGCCGCGCGGCCGACCGGCACGCACGCGCGGTCAAGGGTGGATCACGCGGTGCGCTAGCAGTTCCCACACCGGGCGCAGGCGGCCGGGCAGGTCGGGCAGCATCCCGAGGTCGGTGCGGCTCTCGCGCGGGTCATGGAAGTCGCTGCCGCGCGAGGCGTGCAGGCCGAACTCGAGCGCGATCTCGGTGTAGGTCGCGACCTCGGCGGCGGTGTGGCTGCCGGTGACGACTTCGATGCCGCGCCCGCCGTGGGCGTGGAACTCGCTGAACAGCGCGTACTCGGCGGTCGGCGAGAAGCGGTAGCGCGCCGGGTGGGCGACGACGGCCACGCCGCCGGCGCCGGTGATCCAGCGCACCGCCTCGCCGAGGCCGGCCCAGTGGTGCGGCACGTAGCCCGGCTTGCCCTCGGTCAGGTAGCGGCGGAACACGTCGTGGGTGTCGCTGCACACGCCGCTGTCGACGAGGAAGCGCGCGAAGTGCGTGCGCGAGATCAGGTCCGGATTGCCGACGTGCTTCAGCGCGCCCTCGAACGCGCCGCCGATGCCCACCCGCGCGAGGTCGGCCGCCATCGCGCGCGCGCGCCGTTCGCGGCCGCCGCGCACGCGCGCCAGGCCTTCGACGAGAGCCGGGTCGTCGGCGTCGAAGCCCAGCCCTATCACGTGCACCGTCTCGCCGGCGAAGCTGACCGAGATCTCGCAGCCGGTGAGGTACGGCAGGCCGAGTGCCAGCGCCGCGTCGCGTGCGGCCCGCTGGCCGCCGACTTCGTCGTGGTCGGTCAGCGACCACAGCTCGACGCCGTTGGCGCGCGCCCGGGCGGCGAGCGCGGGCGGGCTCAGCGTGCCGTCGGAGACGTCCGAGTGGCAATGAAGGTCGGCATTGAGTAAGCTGGTGTCGATCACTTCGGGATTGTAGGGAGGGGCTCCTTGTCCACGCCTGCCGACGGCCCGCCGCCGCCCTCGCGGGCGAGGGGCGCGCGCCGGCGCCCGGCGCTCGTCGACGCGCTGATGGGCGCGCTGGCCGCGCTGCCGGTGGCCGCCGTGCTGCTGGACGAGGGCGACCTGTTCGTGCTGGTCGCTGCGTTGCTGCCGGTGGCGGTGATGGCGGTGTGCTCGCTCGACCCGCCCGACATCGCGCAGATCGCGGCGCGCATGCGCCGCCCGCAGGACCTGCGGTATCCGCGCGAGAAGCCGGGCGGGCGCGAGCGGTGAGCGGTCAGCGCTCGAGGCGCACGATGCGCCCGTCGGCACTGTCGGTCAGCAGGTAGACCCAGCCGTCGGGGCCCTGCCGCACGTCGCGGATGCGGGCGTTGAAGTTGCCGAGCAGCCGCTCCTCGCGCACGACGCGGTCGCCGTCGAGTTCGAGGCGCACCAGTTCCTGGCTGCGCAGCGCGCCGATCAGCACGCTGCCCCTCCAGCCGGGGTAGCGGTCGCCGGTGACGAACGCCATGCCGCTCGGCGCGATCGAGGTCGGCACCCAGTGCGCCACCGGCGGCACGACGTCGGCGCGCGTCGTGCCCTCGCCGATCCTGGTGCCGGTGCCGTAGTTGCGGCCGTAGGTGATCACCGGCCAGCCGTAGTTGCGCGCCGGCTCGATGCGGTTGAGTTCGTCGCCGCCCTGCGGGCCGTGCTCGGTCGCCCACAGCGCGTTGGTGCCGGGCTGCAGCGCCATGCCCTGGATGTTGCGGTGGCCGTAGCTCCAGATCTCGGGCCGCGCGCCGGCGCGGCCGACGTAGGGGTTGTCGGGCGGCACCTTGCCGTCGGCCTCGAGGCGCACGATCTTGCCGTGGTGGTTGTCGAGCGTCTGCGCGTCGTCCTTGCGCGAGAAGCGGTCGCCCAGCCCGACGAACAGCCGGCCGTCGGGCGCGAACACGAGCCGCGAGCCGAAGTGGTGGCTGCTCGCGACCTTCGGCTGCTGGCGGAAGATCACCTGCACGTCGACGAGCGCGTTGCCCTCCAGGCGCCCGCGCGCCACCGCCGTGCTGTTGCCGCTTTCGCCGGCCGGCGCCGGCTCGCTGTAGCTCCAGTAGACGAGGCGGTTGTCGGCGAACTGCGGGTGCAGCACGACGTCGAGCAGCCCGCCCTGGCCGCCGGCGACGATCGGCGGCAGGCCGGCGAGCGGCGCGCCGAGCGTGCCGTCGCGTTCGACGATGCGCATGCGCCCGGGGCGCTCGGTGACGAGGTAGCGGCCGTCGGGCAGGAACGCGAGCGCCCACGGGTTCTGCAGGCCGCGGGCGACGGTGACCGGCTTCAGCGCGCCGTCGTCGGCGTGGGCGGGCGGCAGGCCCAGCGCGGCGGCGAGCACGCCGCCCAACAAGGCGATCGGAAGGCGCATGGAACTCCCTCGGTGTGGGCAGGAAACCGTATGACGGCCGGTGGCGGCGGAAGTTCGCCCGACCGCGTCAGCCGCCGCTCTCGACGACCATCTGCACCCGCGGCTGGCCCTGGTATTCGTCCAGGCTCAGGCGGTACGCCAGCCGCGCGCGTTCGGGCAGCGGTTCGGTGCGGCCGAACCAGATCGCGTCGCGCTCGACGCCCTGGTGGCGCAGGCGCAGTTTCAGGTGGCGCTCGCCGACCAGGCGCTGCGCGAGCACGACGACGTCGTCGCAGAACAGCGGCGGCTCGAACGCCGGCCCCCAGACCTGGGCATCGAGCGTGCGCACGGTGGCGAGGTCGAAGTACTCGACGGGCAGCGGGCCGTCGGTGCGCACGCGCTGCTGCAGCGTCGCCTCGTCGAGCCACTCGGCGGCCACGCGCGCGAACGCGGCGGCGAAGCGCTCGAACTGCGCCTCGGCGAGCGTGCAGCCGGCCGCCATCGCGTGGCCGCCGAAGCGCTGCAGCAGGTCGGGCTCGCGCTTGCTGACGAGGTCGAGCGCGTCGCGCAGGTGGAAACCCGCGATCGACCGCCCCGAGCCCTTGAGCCAGCCGTCGGCCCCGCGCGCGAAGACGAAGGTCGGGCGGTGCAGGCGGTCCTTCAGCCGGCCGGCGACGATGCCGACGACGCCTTCGTGGAACGTCGGGTCGAACAGCGCCAGCGCCGGTGGCGGTGCGCCCGCCGGCAGCAGCGCGTCGAGCTGCAACTCGGCCTGCTCGCGCATGCCCGACTCGACCTGCCGGCGCTCGCGGTTGATCGCGTCGAGCGCGCGCGCGAGCTCGGCGGCCCGGCCCGGCTCGTCGGCGAGCAGGCACTCGATGCCGAGCGTCATGTCGGCCAGCCGCCCGGCGGCGTTGATGCGCGGGCCGAGCGCGAAGCCGAAGTCGAACGTGCCGGCGCGCGCCGGGTCGCGCCCGGCGGCGGCGAAGAGGGCCGCCACCCCCGGCTGCATCCGTCCGGCGCGGATGCGCTTCAGGCCCTGGGCGACGAGACGGCGGTTGTTGGCGTCGAGCCGCACGACGTCGGCCACGGTGCCGAGCGCGACGAGGTCGAGCAGCGTGTCCAGGCGCGGCTGCGCGCCGGCGGCGAACGCGCCGCGCCGGCGCAGCTCGGCGCGCAGCGCGAGCAGCACGTAGAACATCACGCCGACGCCCGCGATCGCCTTGCTCGCGAACGCGCAGCCGGGCTGGTTCGGGTCGACGACGACGTTGGCCTCGGGCAGCACGACGGCGTCGCCCTCGCGCGCCGGCAGGTGGTGGTCGGTGACGAGCACGTCGATGCCGAGCGCACGCGCGTACGCGACGCCGGCCAGGCTCGCGATGCCGTTGTCGACCGTCACCAGCAGCTGCGGGCCACCGGGCACGCGCTCGCGCGCGAGGTCGACGATCGCGGGCGTGAGGCCGTAGCCGTGGCGCGCGCGGTCGGGCACGACGTAGTGCAGCGTCGCCGGCTCGGCGCCGAGCAGCTTCAGCCCGCGCAGCGCGACCGCGCAGGCGGTGGCGCCGTCGCAGTCGTAGTCGGCGACGACGCAGATGCGCCGGCGCGCGGCGATCGCGTCGGCGAGCAGCGCCGCGGCGGCGTCGGCGCCGAGCAGCGTGGCGGGCGGCAGCAGGTGCTCGAGCGCGTCGTCGAGCTCGTCGGCGCTGCGGATGCCGCGCGCGGCGTACAGGCGCGCGAGCAGCGGGTGCACGCCGGCCTGCTCGAGCGCGAAGGCCACGCGCGGCGGCACGTCGCGCACTTCGAGGACCGGCGGCGGCACGTCGCGCACTTCGGGGGCCGGCGGCGTCGCGTCGCCTGCGGGCTGGGCGGGCTTCGTCACAGCGTCTCCAGCACCGCGGCTGGCCGCGTCGCCGCGCCGCCGCCGGTCAGGCGTTGCCAGAAGCGGCGCGGCGCCGGCTCGAGCCGAAGCGCCGCGCGCTCGCCGCACAGCGTCAGCGCCGCCGGCTCGCCGCGCCGCACGGCGTCGCCCAGCGCCGCGATCGGCCCGGCGTCGAGCGCGCGCCAGGCGTCGGCCCAGGCGGGCCAGTCCTCGGCCAGCGCCGGGCCGCGCAGCCGGTCGTCGACGGCGAGCCCGGGCGGCTCGGCCACGCGCTGGCGGCGGCCGCAGCCGCTCAGCCACACCGAGTTGACCGTGAGCCGCCCTTGCGCCTCGCGCTCGGCGTTGATCGGGTGCGTGTACAGCAGCATCTGGACCTCGTTCTGCAGGCGGCGCCACAGCCGCGCCTGCGGCGCGTCGGGCAGCCAGCGGTCGACGTGGCGGCCGATCACGCGGTCGAGCGACGCGGTGGGCAGTTCGTGCAGCGACTCGTGGGCGACGAGCCAGCGCGTCGCGTCGAGCCACACCAGCGCCGCGCCTTCGCTGGTGAACAGGTCCTCGACCGCGGCCAGCAGCGCGCGCGACGTCGCGTCGTCGAGCGCGAGCGCGGCCGGGTCGAGCAGGCTGACCTGCTCGGTGCCGAGGTGCAGGTGCACCGGCGTCAGCAGGCCCCAGGCGCGGTCGCCGGGGTCGACGCCGCGTCGTGCCGCCTCGAGCGCGGCCCAGGGCAGCGCGCCGTCGCCGCCGGCCAGGCCCAGCGCGCGTGCCAGCGCCCGCTCGTGCGGTGGCGACAGCGACCACTCGTCGCCCGCGTCGGCGGTGCGCTGCCCGAGCCGCGGCAGCAGCGCCTCGAGCGCCGGCAGCGGGGGCAGCGCCTGCCGCGCCGCTGGGGCCAGCGGCGCGGCGAACGGGACGACGAGATGCATCGGCCGGGATTATCCCGGCCGCCACCGGGTCCGGGCGGGGCAGGCCCGCTCGGTTAGCATGCCGGCCCTGTGAACCTCCTGTACGAGCTGCAGGTCGGCTGGCGCTACACGCGTGCCGGCCGCGCCGGGCGGCGCAACGGCTTCATCTCGTTCATCTCCGGCGTGTCGATGCTCGGCATCGCGCTCGGCGTGGCGGCGCTCATCATCGTGCTCAGCGTGATGAACGGCTTCCAGAAGGAGGTGCGCGACCGCATGCTGAGCGTGATCTCGCACGTCGAGGTCTACGCCGCCGACGGCGGGGCGCTGGCCGACTGGGAGGCCACCGCGGCGCAGGCGCAGGCGAACCCGCAGGTGGTCGGCGCCGCGCCGTTCGTCGCCGCGCAGGCGCTGCTCGCGCGCGGCGAGGACATGCGCGGCGCCGTCGTGCGCGGCATCGAGCCCGACGCCGAGGCGACGGTCACCGATCTCGCGGCGCGGCTGCGCGACACGACGCTCGCGCAGCTGCGCCCTGGCGAGTGGCACATCGTGCTCGGCGGCGAGCTCGCGCGCCTGCTCGGCCTGCGCGTGGGCGACAAGGTGACCCTCGTCGCCCCGAGCGGGCAGGTGACGCCGGCCGGCGTGATCCCGCGCCTGCGCCAGTTCACGCTCGTGGGCACGTTCGACGCCGGGCACTACGAGTACGACAGCGCGCTCGCGCTGATCCACCTGCGCGACGCGGCGGCGCTGTTCCGCGTCGAGGGGCCCACGGGCGTGCAGCTGCGCCTTTCCGACGTACACGCGGCGCGCAGCGTGGCGGTCGAGCTCGCACGCAGCCTCGGCGCCGACGTCGTCGTGCGCGACTGGACGCGCACCAACCGCCAGTGGTTCGACGCCGTGCAGATCGAGAAGCGGCTGATGTTCATCATCCTGACGCTGATCGTCGCGGTGGCGGCGTTCAACCTCGTCAGCACGCTCGTGATGACGGTGACCGACAAGCGCGCCGACATCGCGATCCTGCGCACGCTGGGCGCGAGCCCGCGCTCGATCATGGGCATCTTCGTCGTCCAGGGGGCCACCGCCGGCATCGTCGGCACCGCGCTCGGCGTCACGCTCGGGCTGCTGGTGGCCTACCACGTCGACGTCATCGTGCCGGCGATCGAGCGGCTGCTCGGCGTCGCGTTCCTGCCCGGCAGCATCTACCTGATCAGCCGCATGCCGAGCGACCCGCAGCGCGCCGACATCGTGCCGATCGCGGTGATCTCGCTCGTGCTCGCGTTCCTGGCGACGATCTACCCGAGCTGGAGGGCGAGCCGCGTCAACCCGGCCGAGGCGCTGCGCTATGAGTGACGCCGCGCCGGCGGTGCTCGCCGCCCGCGGCCTGCGCAAGCGGTTCCACGAAGGGCCGCTGGACGTCGAGGTGCTGCGCGGCGTCGACCTGGACGTGCACGCGGGCGAGACGCTGGCCATCGTCGGCGCCTCGGGCTCGGGCAAGAGCACGCTGCTGCACCTGCTCGGCGGGCTGGATGCGCCCAGCGCCGGCACGGTGGCGCTGCAGGGCCGCGACCTGGCGGCGATGAACGCCGCCGAACAGGGGCGCTGGCGCAACCGGCACCTGGGCTGCGTCTACCAGTTCCACCACCTGCTGCCCGAGTTCAGCGCGCTGGACAACGTCGCGATGCCGCTGCGCATCCGCCGCGTGGCACCGGCGCCGGCGCGCGCGGCGGCGCGCGAGGTGCTCGCGCGCGTGGGCCTCGCCGAGCGCGTGCGCCACCGGCCGTCGGAGCTCTCGGGCGGCGAGCGCCAGCGGGTGGCGCTCGCGCGCGCGCTCGTCACCGAGCCGGCGTGCGTGCTCGCCGACGAGCCCACCGGCAACCTCGACCGCGACACCGCCGACTCGGTGTTCGAGCTGATGCTCGCCCAGTGCCGCGAGCGGGGCATGGCGCTCGTCGTCGTCACCCACGATCCGCAACTCGCGGCGCGCTGCGCGCGCCAGCTGCGGCTCGTCAAGGGCGTGGTGCAGTAGCGCGCCGGCGCGCGGGCCGCGCCGGGCCTCGAAGCGCCGCGCCCGCCGTCACATGATGCGGTTGAACCAGACGAGCGACAGGCCGGCGGCCAGCAGCGTCAGCAGCGCACCGGCGGCGGCGAACAGGCCGCTGATCTCGGTCTCCTTCTTTTCCATCACCATGCGGCTGGACAGGCCCTGGTAGATCTTCTTCAGGTCCTCGGCGGTGCCGGCGTAGAAGTACTCGGCGCGCGTGATCTGCGCGATGTGCTTGAGCGTGTCCTCGTCCAGGCGCACGCGCATCGTCCAGCCCTCGAAGCCGATCACGTCGCCCTCCTTGGTGCCGATGCCCACCGTGTAGACCTTGACGCCGCGGTCGGCGGCCATCGTCGCCGCCTCGACCGGGTCGGGGCCGGTGGTGCGCTGGCCGTCGGTGAGCAGGATGATCGCGCCCGAGTTGTACGAGCCCGGCTCCACCGGCGTGAACTCCTGGCGCTCGGGCTGCTGGCCGAGCGGCGCCGGCATGTTGCGCTGGCCGGTGACGTTGCTCAGGTCGATGCCGGCGTCGGGGAACAGCGCCGCCAGCGACAGGATGATGCCGCTGCCGATCGCGGTGGCGCGCTGGAGCTGGAAGCGGTCGATTGCGGCGACGACGTCCTCGCGGCTGAAGGTGGGCGGCTGCACGATCGCCGCCGTGCCCGCGAAGCTGACCACGCCCACGCGCACGCTGCGCGGCAGGTCGGCGAGGAAGGCCTTGCCCGCGGCCTGCATCGCCTCGAGGCGGCTGGGCTGCACGTCGGTGGCGCGCATGCTGCCCGAGACGTCCATCGCGAGGATGATCGTCTGCTCCGCCAGCGGCAGCGTGATCACCGCCGCCGGGCGCGCGGTGGCCACCAGCATCGCCGCGATCGCGCACAGCAGCAGCGCGGGCGGCACGTGGCGGCGCCAGCCGACGCGCTTGCCCATCGCCTCCTTCACCAGGGCGAGGTTGGCGTACGGCAGCGCGACGCGCTTGCGGCGCCGCAGCAGCCACAGGTACAGCAGCACCAGCAGCGGCAGCAACGCCAGGGTCCACAGCATCGTCGGCCAGAGGAAACTCATGGCTCAGGCTCCTTGCGGCTTCAGGTGCGCGGGCAGCGCACCGCCGGCGGTCAGCTGCACGCGGCGCTTGCGCAGCTGCGCGAAGCGGGTCACGGTATGGGCGAGGTCGTCGTCGGTGGCCAGCTCGAGCGTGTCGACGCCGGCACGCGCCAGGCCGTCGCGCAGCTCGGCCTCGCGCCGCCGCGCGGCAGTGGCGAAGCGGTGGCGGAAGCCCTTGGCCTGGGTGTCGACGACGATCTGCTCGCCGGTCTCGGCGTCCTGCATCACGACCAGGCCGAGATCGGGCAGGTCCATCTCGAGCGGGTCGTACAGCCGCACCGCGACCACGTCGTGGCGCGACGCGAGCATGCCCAGCGGCACGTCCCAGCCCGGCGCGCTGATGAAGTCGGAGACGACGAACACGATCGAGCGGCGCTTGATCGTGTTCAGCGCCGCGCGCAGCAGCTCCGCGAGCTGCGTGCCGCCGGGCATCGGCCGCGGCGGCGGGCGGTGCATCATGCGGTGCATGATCTGCAGCACCTGCTGGCGCCCGCTGCCCGCGGGCACGACGGTGTCGACCTCGTGGCCGTACAGCATCGCGCCGACGCGGTTGCCCCGCCGCGTCAGCAGCCGGGCGACGACGGCGGTGAACTGCACCGCGATGTCGGTCTTGCTGACGCTCGAGCCGAAGCCCACCGACGGGCTCAGGTCGACGAGGAACCAGGCGGTGACGTCGCGGTCCTCGTCGTACTGCCGCACGTGCGGGACCTGCAGCCGCGCGGTGACGTTCCAGTCGATGTGGCGCGGGTCGTCGTGGTGCTGATACTCGCGCAGGTCGGCCAGGTCGAGCCCGACGCCGCGGAACAACGACCGGTAGTCGCCCTGCAGCGCGCCGTCGAGGCGGCGGATCACCGTCCAGTCGAGCCGGTTGAGCACGTGCTCGGCATGCCCGGCCGCGCGCTTCGCCGGCGCGGCGGCGGCCTCAGGCCGCGACCTGGACATGGGTCTGCAGCGGCATGTCGGGTGCCGGCACCTTCTGCATGATCCTGGCGACGAGCGCGTCGGCGCTCTGGCCGTCGGACAGCGCCTCGTAGCTCAGCGACATGCGGTGGCGCAGCACGTCCGGCGCGATGTCGATCACGTCCTCGGGCAGCATGTAGCTGCGCCCGCGCAGAAAGGCGAGCGCGCGTCCGCCTTCGATGAGGCCGATCGTCGCGCGCGGGCTGGCGCCGAAGGTCACGTACTTCTGCAGGTCCGCCAGACCCACCTTGGCCGGCTCGCGCGTGGCGGCCACGAGCCTGACCGCGTACTGCATCAGCGACGGGTCGACGTAGACCTTGCGGCACTCCTTCTGCAGCACCTGCAGCTGCGCGGTGTCGCACACCGGCACGACGTCGATCTTCGGCCCGGTGACGCGGTCGACGATCACGAACTCCTCTTCCTCGCTCGGGTAGCCGACGAGCACCTTCATCATGAAGCGGTCGACCTGCGCCTCGGGCAGCGGGTACGTGCCCTCGGTCTCGATCGGGTTCTGGGTCGCCATCACGAGGAAGGGCTCGGGCACCTTGTGCGTCTCGCCGGCGATCGTCACCTGCCGCTCCTGCATCACCTCGAGCAGCGCGCTCTGTACTTTGGCCGGGGCGCGGTTGATCTCGTCGGCCAGCAGCAGGTTCGTGAACACCGGGCCCAGCGTGGTGCTGAAGTCGCCCGTCTTCTGGTTGTAGATCCGCGTGCCGACGAGGTCGGCGGGCACCAGGTCCGGCGTGAACTGGATGCGCTTGAACTGGCCGCGCAGCGTCTGCGCGAGCGTCTTCACGGTCAGCGTCTTGGCCAGCCCCGGCACGCCTTCGACGAGCAGGTGGCCCTGGGCCAGCATCGCCACCAGCACGCGCTCGAGGAAGCGGTCCTGGCCGACGACGACGCGTTTGACTTCGTAGAGCACGCGCTCCATCAGGGCGCCGGTTTCGACGGGACTGCTGCCGAGGGTGTTGAGGCTCATCGAGGGGCTTTCGCGAGGGGTGGGAAGAAGGCGGGCGGGGCAGCGGCGCTCAGAACGGCGGCAGGCCGGCGCCGGCGGCGGCCGACTCGATCGGCACCGCGAAGCCGATGCCGACGAAGAAGCGCTCCTGCACCGGGTTGTAGATCGCGGTGACGATGCCGACGACTTCGCCGTCGTCGGTCACCAGCGGCCCGCCCGAGCTGCCCGGGTTGGCCATCGCGTCGAACTGGATCAGGTTGGTCAGCACGCGTTCGCCCTGCGGCGAGCGGAACTCGCGCTTGAGGCCCGAGACGACGCCGTGCGACACGCTCGGGCCGATGCCGAACGGGAAGCCGACGGCGGTCACGCGGTCGCCGGGCTTGAGGTCGCCGGTGCTGCGCATCGTGGCCGACTTCAGGTCGTCGGGGATGCGGTGCGCGCGCAGCACGGCGAGGTCGTTCTCGGGCATCACGTTGATCACCGAAGCCGGCGACTCGAGGCCGTCGGCGAACACGACCTCGATGTGGCGCGCGCCGGCGACGACGTGCAGGTTGGTCAGGATCACGCCGCTGTCGACGATGACGACGCCGCTGCCGACGCTCGAGCCGTCGTCGTCGTCGCCGTCGGGCCGATCCTCGGTCTTCGGCTTCACGCCGCCGGCTTTGTCGCCGTTTTTCGCGGCGGGCGAGCCCGGCGGATGCGCGCGGCCGACGACGCGCACCACCGAGCCG
>CALIDR010000082.1 GCA_938022295.1 uncultured Burkholderiaceae bacterium | reverse complement strand
AGCGAGTTCTGCCGCGCGACCCCGGGCCGAGCAGCGCAGCGCAGTCGGCCCGCAGGGCCGACCGCCACAGGGTGAGCCCGCAGCGGGTGCCGCCTGGCGCGACGCCACGACCGCCGCACATCGCCCGAAAAGAACCGACCTTCGCGAAGGCCCGCAACGGGCCGTGGGCAGACACTGCTTCGATGCGAACGAAGGCGAATCGGGATCAGTGCGGCCCGCGGCAGCGGTGGACCTCGACGGTGACGTGGGTCAGGCCCGCGATCGCCTCGAGCCGCTGGCGGTAGACGAGCGCGTCGAGCGGGCGGTCGGCGACGACCGAGGCGGCCACGCACCACGCCCGCGGGCCGACCTGCCACACGTGCAGGTCCGACAGCGTCGCGTCGCCGTCGGCCTCGAGCGTCGAGCGCACCCGGCGGCGCAGCGCGTCGTCGGCCGTCGCGTCCACGAGCGTGCGCGAGGCCTGCACGAGCACGCCCGCTGCCCAGCGCGCGATCAGCACCGCGGCGACCAGCGCGACCAGCGGGTCCAGCCAGCCGATGCCGAGCCACTTGCCGCCGGCCAGCGCCACGATCGCGAGCACCGACGTGACGGCGTCGGCGACGACGTGCAGGTACGCGGCGCGAAAGTTGAGGTCGTGGTGCCCGTGGGCGTGTCGATGGCCGTGATCGTGCGCGTGATCGTGGGCGTGGGCGTGGCCGTGATCGTGGGCCGCGGCGTCGCCGTCGGCACGCCCGCGCTCGAGCAGCCAGACGCTGGCGACGTTGACGACGAGGCCGAGCACGGCGACCACGATCGCCTCGTCGTAGGCGATCGAGCGCGGCGCGCGCAGCACGGCCACCGCGTCGACGAGCAGCCACAGCGACACCGCGACCAGCAGCAGGCCGCTCGTGTAGGCGGCGAGCATCTCGATCTTCCAGCCGCCGAACGCGTAGGCCGCGTTCGACGCCGCGCGGCGCGCGAGCAGTGCCGCCAGCGCCGCGCCGCCCAGCGCGGCGGCGTGGGTGCCCATGTGCCAGCCGTCGGCCCACAGCGCGAGCGAGCCGCTCCACCAGCCCGCCGCAAGCTCGACGACCATCGTCACCAGCGTCAGCGCCGTCACCGCCCACAGCGCCCGCCCGCGCGGGGCCGAGCCGGCGTCGGCGAATGCGTGGTCGTGGCGGAACGGGGCCAGGTCGTGGACGTGCATCGCCGGATGTTACTCACGCGACAGCGGGGTCATCGCGGCGTGGCTACAGTGCCGCGATGCCGCGCCGGCCCACGATCGCGCTCGACGCCGACGGCGTCCTCGTCGACTTCCACCACGGCTATGCCGAGGCCTGGCAGCGGGCGTTCGGCCACCGTCCGGCCGAGCGCGACCCGCGGGCCTACTGGCCGATCGACCGCTGGCACGTCGAGCGGCTCGAAGGCGAGGCGCTGCGCCATTTCGGGCGCCACTTCGACGAGCATTTCTGGCTCCACCTGCCGGCGATCCCGGGTGCCGTCGAGGCGTGCCATCGCCTCGTCGACGCCGGCTTCGACCTCGTGTGCGTCTCGGCGCTCGACGCCGCCTACGAGCGCACGCGGCTGGCGAACCTGCGCCGGCTCGGCTTCCCGATCGAGCGCGTGATCGCCACCGGCCACCAGGCCGGCGAGCGCAGCCCGAAGGCCGACGCGATCGCCGCACTGATGCCCGAAGCCTTCGTCGACGACTACCTGCCGTACCTGCGCGGCGTACCCGACGCGGTGCACCGGGCGCTCGTGCTGCGCGCCCCCAACGGCAGCCCGAACCAGGGGCCCGAGCTCACGCTCGCCCACTCGACGCACGACGACCTCGGCGCCTTCGCCAGCCATTGGCTGGCCGCGAAGTGACGAACGATGGACGATCCCGGGGCGGGGTGCGCCCCGCGCCGTGCCGGCGTCAGTTGACCTTCGAGATCGCGGTGATCGTGTAGGTGCCGTCGACCTTGGCGGCGTCGAAGCGCACGCGGTCGCCGACCGCGACGCGGTCGAGCATCGACGGGTCCTGGACGCGGAACACCATCGTCATCGGCGGCATGTCCAGGCTCTTGATCTCGCCGTGCTTGAGCGTGATGCGGCCCTGCGCCTTGTCGATGCGGCGCACTTCACCGTCGGCGCTCTGGGCGGCCACGGTCGCGGCGGCGAAGGCGAGCGCCAAGCCCGCGATCCAGTGTCGTTTCATCGGGGATCTCCTCGGCATCATCGGTAGCTCGCGAACACCCGGCTCGAGCCGTCGCGCAGCACGAGCACGACGTCGTAGGGGTCGCGGCGGCCGCCGTACTCGGGGCCGTCCATGCCCGGCGAGCCGACCGGCATCCCCGGCACCGCGATGCCGATCGCGTCGGGCCGCTCGGCCAGCAGGCGGCGGATCTCGCGGGCGGGCACGTGGCCTTCGACGACGTAGCCGCCGATGCGTGCGGTGTGGCACGAACCGTACTTGGCCGGCAGGCCGAGGCGCGCGCGCACGGCCGTGTTGCCCTCGTCGAACGCCTGGACCGTGAAGCCGTCACGCTTCAGGATCTCGATCCAGTCGTTGCAGCAGCCGCAGGTGGGCGACTTCCACACCTGCAGCGTCGGCAGCGGACTGGCGGCGGCGACGAGCGGCAGCGCGCCGGCGGCAAGCGCGGCGGCGCGCAGGAAGCGACGGCGGGAGGCGGATGGGGGCATGGCGGACGTCCTTCGCGATCGGTCACCGGCGCACGGATGTTCGCACGTGCGGCCGGCACCTGTCGTCGACACGCCCGGCGGGCCGGAAGTTCAGCCCGCGCGGCGTCGCGGGGCTTTGTCGCGCTGCCGTCGCGGCTGCGGCGCGCGCCGTTAGACTGCAATCATGCGGATTGTCGTGCTCTGCCTGCTGATCGTGCTGCTGCCGCTGCGCGTGTGGGCGGCCGGCACGATGGCGGTGGCCGCGGTGCTGCCCGCGGCGGCCGCCGAGGCGGGGTCCGACTGTGCGCTGCACGCGGCGCCGGCAGCCGAGGCCGGCGATCGCACCGGCAGCGACGGCGGCGAGCGCGACCACGGCGGGCAGGCCCACCTGCTGTGCGACGTCTGCAACGTGCCGGCGATCGTGGTGCCGCCGCCGCTGCTGACGCTCGCCGCGCCGGCAGCGGGCAGCGCGCCTGCGGCAGCCGAGCCGTTCGCGAGCGCGTCGCTGCCGCCGGGCGTCGAGCCGCCGATCGCCTGATCTCCGACACCCGAGGTGCGTCCGCCGCCGGCGTCGGCCGTGGCGTGGCGCGTTCACCGTGTCCTGCCGGAGATCCCTTCGATGCTTCCATTGCCTGGCCGGCGCCGCGCCGGCCCCCCCCTGCCGCCGCTGCGGGCGGCGGCGCTCGCCGCCGCGCTGGCCGCCCCCATCGCGGCCACCGCCGCCACCGACGACTGGAAAGCCGCCAACGACGCCGTCGGCGCGTTCCCCCGCGGCCATGCCGACATCCTGCGCTGGGAACGGCAGCAGGCCCCGACGACACCGCCGGCGGCGCCGCCGGCGGCCGTCGAGCCCTGGCGAGTCGAAGACGTCGTCGCCGCCGCGATGCGCGGCCGTCCCGACCTGGTCGCCGTGCCCGGCATCAGCGCGCTCGAAAGCACGCGCCTGCGCGTCGAGGCGCGGGCGTTCGCGCACGACGTCGAGCGGGCCTGGATCCGCGCGATCGCCGCCGCGCAGAGCGCCGCCTACCAGGCGCAGGTGCTCGAAGCCGCGGCGGCCGGCGCCGAGCTCGCGCAGCGGATGCTGCGCGTGGGCAACTGGAACGCGGCGCGGCAGATGCAGCAGGAGCTGACGCTGCTCGACGCGCAGGCCCGCCTGGCCGCGGCGCGCCATGCCGCCACCGCGGCGCTGGCCGACCTGGCACGGCTGCTGCCGGCCGCGCCGGGACAGGCGTCGGCGCTGATGCCGCTGCCCGAACTGGCGGCGCGGCTGCCGACGCGGCTGCCGCCGCTGCCGGCCGCCGCGGCCACCGGGGGCGGCGATGCACCGGACCTCGCCGCACTCGAGCAGCAGGCCCTGCAGGCGCACCCGCAGTGGCCGTTGCTGGCCGGCGAGGCGGCGCGCATCGAGGCGGGCCTCGCCTGGGCGTCACGGCAGGCGATCGCGCGCGCGGTCGACGACGCCGTCGCCGCCGCGGCGGCGCAGGGCCGATGGCCGGCCGTCGTCGAGCCGGCACGGAACTGGCCGCACGGCTGGACGCAGGCGGCGCGCGAGCGCGCCGCCGCCGACGCGCTCGAGCGCACGATCCGCGCCGACGTGCGCGTGGCCTACGACGCGGGGCAGATGGCGCGGTCGCTCGCCGGCGAGACGCTGCGCGAAGTGCAGCGGCTGCAGGCCGCGCTCGAGGAGGACATGGTGCAGCGCTACAACGGCATGCTCAAGAGCACCTGGGACCTGCTGGCCAGCAGCCGCGAGCGCGTGCTCGCCGTCGACGCGGCGCTGCAGGCGCAGCGCGACGCCTGGCTCGCCCGCGCCGAGCTGGCGGCCGTGCTCGCCGGGCTGCCGTACACCGGCAGCGCACCGGGCGCGGCCACCGGCGTGGCCGGCAAGGCGGCGGGAGGGCACTGAGATGACCCGATACTCACGCCCACTTGGCTCGCTGCCCCCGACAGGGGCGGTCGGCGGCGCCGGACGGCCGGGTGCCGCCGACATGGAACGCCGCCAGTTCTTCCAGCGCGCGCTCGCCGCCACTGCGCTGACCGCCGCCGGCGCCGGCGTCGGCCGCGCCGCGCTCGCCGCGCTGCCGGAGCCCGTGATCCGCACCGGGCCCGACACCGCAGCGCCGTGGCTGCCGCCGGGCGTCACCGGCGCCGGGCGGCCGTACCGGCCGGTCGTCACGCTCAACGGCTGGACGCTGCCGTTCCGCATGAACCAGGGCGTCAAGGAGTTCCACTTGGTGGCCGAGCCGGTCGTGCGCGAAGTCGCGCCCGGCTTCGAGGTCAACATGTGGGGCTACAACGGCCAGAGCCCGGGGCCGACGATCGAAGTCGTCGAAGGCGACCGCGTGCGCCTGTTCGTCACCAACCGGCTGCCCGAGCCGACGACGATCCACTGGCACGGCCAGCGGCTGCCCGCCGGCATGGACGGCGTCAGCGGCGTCAACCAGCCGCCGATCGGCGTGGGCAAGACGTTCGTCTACGAGTTCGTCGCCCGCCGCCCGGGCACCTTCATGTACCACCCGCACGCCGACGAGATGACGCAGATGGCGATGGGGATGATGGGCTTCTGGGTCACGCACCCGTCGGGCCGCCACCCGCTGATCGACGACGTCGACCGTGACTACTGCTTCCTGCTCAACGCGTTCGACGTCGAGCCCGGCGCGCGCACGCCGAACGTCAACACGATGCTCGACTTCAACATCTGGGCCTGGAACAGCCGCGTCTTCCCGGGGCTGGACCCGCTCGTCGCGCGGCTGGGCGAGCGGGTGCGGGTGCGCATCGGCAACCTGACGATGACCAACCACCCGATCCACATCCACGGCATCGAGTTCGAGGTCACCGGCACCGACGGCGGGCCGGTCCCGAAGGGCGCGCGCTGGCCCGAGGTGACGACCGACATCGCCGTCGGGCAGATGCGGCAGATCGAGTTCGTCGCCGACGAGCCCGGCGACTGGGCGATGCACTGCCACAAGAGCCACCACACGATGGGCGCGATGGGCCACGACGTGCCGACGATGATCGGCGTCGACCACCGCGGACTGGTACAGAAGATCCAGCGTGTCGTGCCCGACTACATGGTGATGGGCGAACGCGGCATGTACGACATGAAGGAGATGGAGATGGAACTGCCGCCCAACACGTTCCCGATGATGGCCGGCCACGGCCAGTTCGGGCCGATCGGCATGGGCGGCATGTTCACGCTGCTGAAGGTGCGCGCCGACCAGAAGCCCGACGACTACACCGACCCCGGCCCCTACGCCTACCCGCCCGGCACGGTGGCCTACGAATACACCGGCCAGACGCCGCCCGCGCCGCGGGCCGCGACGACCGACGTGCCCGCCGGGCACGGCGCGCACGGCACTCACGGCGCGGCCACCGCACCGCCACGCGCGGCGCTGCAAGCGCGCAAGCCCGGCGCCGGGCACGCCGACCACCGCTGAGCCCATCGCTGCGCCATCCACCCCCTCTTCCGCAGAAGGAGACCCGTCATGTCGATCCGTCTTCCCCGCCGCCGCGGCCCCTCGTCCGTGGCCGTCGCCGGTGCGCTCGCCGTCGCCGCCGCAGCCGCCTTCGGCACCGCCGCCCAGGCCCATACCACCCACCGCCACGGCAGCGCCGCGGCAGCACCCGTCGTCAAGGAGCAGAAGCCCTGGGGCATCGCCGGCGACGCCAAGGCCGTCAAGCGCACGATCGAGATCCGCATGGGCGACGACATGCGCTTCACCCCCGACCGCATCGAGGTCAGGCTCGGCGAGACGGTGCGCCTGGTGGCGGTCAACGCCGGCGCGGTGCTGCACGAGATCGTGATCGGCACTCCCGACGAGCTGGCCGCGCACGCCGAGATGATGAAGCAGCACCCCGGCATGGAGCACGACGAGCCGTACATGGCGCACGTCGACCCGGGCCGGCGCGGCGAGATCGTGTGGACGTTCAACCGCGCCGGCACGTTCGAGTTCGCGTGCCTGATCCCGGGCCACTTCGACGCCGGCATGAAGGGCACGATCACGGTGCGGCGCTGAGGCCGGCGCGGCCGGCGGCGGGGGTGGCGCGTCCCTACAATCCGGCGCGCCGCCGCTTCGCCGCCCGCCGTCCCGATGAACACGCCCAACGCCGCCGCCGAGCACCGACTCGACCACATCTCGCCGCGCGACAAGGCCGAGATCCTCGCCCAGGCGCTGCCGTACATCCGCAAGTTCCACGGCAAGACGATCGTCATCAAGTACGGCGGCAACGCGATGACGGACCCCGGGCTGCAGCAGGACTTCGCCGAGGACGTCGTGCTGCTCAAGCTCGTCGGGCTGAACCCCGTCGTCGTCCACGGCGGCGGGCCGCAGATCGACGAGGCCCTCGCGCGCGTGGGCAAGAAGGGCACCTTCGTGCAGGGCATGCGGGTGACCGACGCCGAGACGATGGAAGTCGTCGAGTGGGTGCTCGCCGGCCAGGTGCAGCAGGACATCGTCGGCCTGATCAACGCCGCCGGCGGCAAGGCGGTGGGCCTGACCGGGCGCGACGGCGGGCTGATCCGCGCGCGCAAGATGAAGATGGTCGACCTGAAGGACCCGACGATCGAGCACGACGTCGGCCAGGTCGGCGAGATCGAGAGCATCGACCCGAGCGTGGTCAAGGCGCTGCAGGACGACCAGTTCATCCCCGTGATCTCGCCGCTGGGCTTCGGCAAGGACAACGAGAACTACAACATCAACGCCGACGTCGTCGCCGGCAAGCTCGCCGAGGTGCTGAAGGCCGAGAAGCTGATGATGCTGACCAACACGCCCGGCGTGCTCGACAAGGACGGCCGGCTGCTGACCAACCTGACGGCGCGCGAGATCGACGCCCTGTTCGCCGACGGCACGATCTCCGGCGGCATGCTGCCCAAGATCGGCAGCGCGCTCGACGCGGCGAGAAACGGCGTCAACGCGGTGCACATCATCGACGGCCGGGTGCCGCACGCGATGCTGCTCGAGGTGCTGACCGACTCCGCGTACGGCACGATGATCCGCAGCCACTGACGCCGCCGTGGCGCCTGCCGGCGGGTCGGATCGCGTCTGGCTGTTCGACCTCGACAACACGCTGCACGACGCGACGCACGCGGCGATGCCGGGCATCAACGCCGGCATGACCGACTTCATCGTCGAGTTCCTCGGCTTCGACCGCGACGCCGCCGACGCGCTGCGCCGCCACTACTGGCGCCGCTACGGCGCCACGCTGCTCGGCCTGGTGCGCCACCACGGCGTGCGGCCGTCGCACTTCCTGCACTACACGCACCGCCTGCCGGGGCTCGAGGCGCGCCTGCGCGGCCACCCGCACGACTTCGCCGCGCTGGCGCGGCTGCCCGGGCGCAAGATCATCCTGACCAACGCGCCGCGCGCCTACGCCGAGCGCGTGCTCGAGGCGCTGGGCATCGCCGGGCGGTTCGACGGCCTCGTCTCGGTCGAGGACATGCGCATGTTCGGCCAGCTGCGGCCCAAGCCCGACACCCGGATGCTGCGCCGGCTGGCGGCATCGCTCGGCGTGCGCCCCGAGCGCTGCGTGCTCGTCGAGGACACGCTCGAGCATCAGAAGGCCGCGCGCAGCATCGGCATGGGCACGGTGTGGATGCAGCGCTGGCTCGGCCGCGGCGTCTCGGCGGCGCCACGGCTCGCGCGGCGGCCGCCGTACGTCGACCGCCGCATCCGCCGCCTGCGCGATCTGCGCTGAGCGTCGGCAGCGGCTGCCGCGGGCGGGTGCTCCGACCCGCCGGTGGCGATCGGAAGTCAGTGTTTACCTGCACCGGGGGCCGCGGGGGCGGTGTGACAGAATGATTCGGATCACCCCCGTCCGACCCCCGCATGTCCGCCCAGCCCGACCCGCCCGAGACTGCGGTCGCCACGACCGAGCGGCCGGTGGGGGAGCCGGGCGCAGCGGGCGAGACCACGCAGCCCGTCGAGGCGGGCACGCCGCGCACCGAGTCCGCGTCGCCGTCGGCGCGCAAGCGCCCCAAGCCCGGCGAGCGGCGGGTGCAGATCCTGCGGACGCTGGCGGCGATGCTCGAGCAGCCCGGCGCCGACCGCATCACGACGGCGGCGCTGGCCGCACGCCTGGACGTCAGCGAAGCGGCGCTGTACCGCCACTTCGCGAGCAAGGCGCAGATGTTCGAGGGGCTGATCGAGTTCATCGAGTCGAGCGTGTTCGGCCTGGTGAACCAGATCGTCGAGCGCGAGCCGTCGGGCCTCGTGCAGGCGCAGAAGATCGTCGCCGTCGTGCTGCAGTTCGGCGAGAAGAACCCGGGCATGACGCGCGTGATGGTCGGCGATGCGCTCGTGTTCGAGCACGAGCGCCTCGGCGCGCGCATGCTTCAGTTCTTCGACAAGCTCGAGGCGCAGCTGCGGCAGAGCCTGCGTGCCGCCGCCGAGGCCGCGGGCTCGCCGACCCCCACCGTCGACGCCCAGGTGCGCGCCAGCGTGCTGACCGCCTTCGTCGTCGGCCGCCTGCAGCGCTACGCGCGCTCGGGCTTCCGGCGCAGCCCCACCGAGCACCTGGACGCCGCGCTGGCGCTGCTGGCAGGTTGACCGGCGGCGGCGCCGCATGACGGCCACCGTCGAGGTCGGCGGCGAGCGGCTCGCGCTGCTGCCCGAGCGCGCCGCCTACGTCGAGGCGCACGGCACGCTGCTCGTCGCCGACGCCCACGTCGGCAAGGCGGTCAGCTTCCGTCGCCTGGGCGTGCCGGTGCCGCGCGGCACGACGAGCGAGACGCTCGACGCGCTGAGCGCCCTGGTCGGGCGCACCGGCGCGCGGCGCATCGTCTTCCTCGGCGACTTCCTGCACTCGGCGCGATCGCACGCGGCGTCCACGCTCGGTGCGGTGGTGCGCTGGCGGCAGCGCCACGCCGCGCTCGCCTTGACGCTCGTGCGCGGCAACCACGACCGCCGCGCGGGCGACCCGCCGCCGGGCCTGGCGATCGACGTCGTCGACGAGCCGCTGCGCCTCGGCGGCCTGGCGCTGTGCCACCACCCGCGGCCGGTGGCCGGCGCCTACGCGATCGCCGGCCACCTGCACCCGTGCGTGCACCTCGGACGCGGCGTCGACCGCCTGCGCCTGCCGTGCTTCCGCTTCGACGACGCGGTGGGCGTGCTGCCGGCCTTCGGTGCGTTCACCGGCATGCACCCGGTCGATCGCGGCGACGGGGCTCGCCTGTTCGTCGTCGCCGACGACCGGGTGGTGGCGATCGGGGGCTGAACCGGCCCGGTGGGAGCGCCGCTGCCGCGCGTGCGGTTCTGGGGATTGCCGGCGCTCCGCACCCGCACTCCAATCGGCGCCTTCCACCCCTTCGGCGAAGGAGCTCCCATGTCCGCCATCTCCGGCAGCTGCCTGTGCGGCGCCATCCGCTACACCTGCACGGCCCCCGCGGTCATGGTCGCGGCGTGTCACTGCACGCACTGCCAGAAGCAGTCCGGCTCGGCCTTCTCGGTCAACGTGGCGATCCCGAAGGGCTCGCTGCAGTTCACGGCGGGCGAGCCGCGCCGCTACGAGGACCGGGGCACCAGCGGCCTGCCGGTGTACCGCCACTTCTGCGGCGACTGCGGCTCGCCGCTGTTCTCCGACGTCGTCGCCACGCCGCAGCTCGACTGGCTCAAGGCCGGGACGCTCGACGACACGTCGTGGGTGAAGCCGGGCGCGAACCTGTGGTGCGAGTCGGCGCAGCGCTGGGTCGTGTTCGCCGAAGGCTCGGCCCGGTTCGCGCAGAACCCGCCGGTGGCCTGAACGTCGCCCCGGCGGCGCGCCCTGGAGCGCCCGCCGTCGCCCTCGCCAGGGGGCAGCGTCAGCCGAACCTGAGGAACAGGCGGCTGTACGGCGCCTTCAGCGCGCCGATCGCACGGCCGACCGCGTCGGCGTCGCCCCCGTCGAGCACGGCGGCGCGCAGCGCCGCGACCGACTCGGTCACCGCCTTCAGTGCGGGGGCGAACGCCGGGTCGGCCTGCAGCGCGGGCGGCGCCTGCGCCTGCAGCTGCGAGGCGAGGTACTCCAGCGTGCCCACCTGCGCCATCAGCAGCAGCGGGCCCCGCGGCTGGCGCAGCAGCTTGGGGCCTTCCTCGATCATCCGCTCCATCTCGGCGTGGTAGGCGTTCATCGCGTCGCTGAACACGACGACGCCGTTGCGCTGGCGCAGGTCGGCCAGCAGGTCGCGCACCTTCTCCAGCGCCTCGTGCGCGTCGGCCAGGCGCCCGGCGCGGATCAGGCGGTCGGCCTCGAGGTAGACCGCGTTCACCTCGTCGACGGTGGCGCCGAAGCGCGCGTCGCCGGCGTAGGGCAGG
>CALIDR010000081.1 GCA_938022295.1 uncultured Burkholderiaceae bacterium | reverse complement strand
GGACCGGGGTCGGCGCGCGAAGCGCGCTTCGTGAACTGACTCGCGGCGGTTGTCCGAGCGCAGCGACCGCAGGGAGCGAAGCGAGTTCTGCCGCGCGACCCCGGGCCGAGCAGCGCAGCAAAGTCGGCCCGCAGGGCCGACTGCCACAGCGTGAGCTCGCAGCGGGTGCCGCCTGGCGCGATGCCGCGACCGATGCAGTCGTCAAGGGACCCGACCTTCGCGAACGCAACCAAAGGGCCGAAACCCGCCGTTTGCGACGACCAAAGCGAAGGGATGGGCAAAGCCCAACGGTTGCCGCAGTCGAGCGCTTCAGCGCGGCCGCTCGCGGCCGTCTTCGGCCACGAGCGCGATGCGCCGCGCGATGCGCGCCGCTTCCACGGTGTCGCCGGCCTGCTCGGCCAGCCGCTGCTGCACGCCGAGCCACGCCAGCAGCGGCCGCCGCCAGCCCTGCGCCGAGGCAGTGTCGACCGCCTGCGCGACGGCGGTGGCGTCGGCGCGCCGCGTGCGCAGCAGCACGCCGGCGGCCACCAGCCGGCCGAGCGGCTCGGCCGCCGGCAGCGGCACCGGCCCCGTGGCCGCGGCCACCGCGCGGTGCTGCGGCGGCAGCAACGGTGCGGCGTCGGCGCCGGCGCGGCCGGCCAGATAGTCGGCGTACGCGCGTTCGGCCGGCGGCGCATCGGCGCGCAGTGCCTCGAAGCCGGCGCAGGGCTCGAAGACGAGGCTCGCCACGCGCGTCGCGCAGCGCGCGAGCTCGGCGCGGGCGACGAGTTCGACGCGGCCGGTGCGCGCCAGCGCCTCGCGCGCGCGGGCGAACTCGACCGCCTCGACGTCGCCGCGCCCGGCGAAGTAGGCGTCGGCGGCGCGCTCGAGCGCGCCTTGCGCGGTGATCGCCCAGTCCGGCGGCGGCGTGCCGGCACAGCCGGCGAGCAGCGCGGCCACCCAGGCGGCGAGCGTGCGGCGCGTCGTCACGGCAGCCGGATCTGCGGGTCGCGGGCGAACGGCCAGCGCCGGTTCACCTCGCCGATCAGGTGGTCGATGCGACGCAGGCTGGCGTCGACCTCGGCGCGCAGCGCGTCGAGGTCGACGGTGGCGCCGCGCACGTCGCCGGCGATCGCGTTGGCCTGGTCGAGCAGCGTGTCCACGCGCTGCAGGCTGCCGCGGGTGCCTTCGAGCAGCGTGCGCAGTTCCTGCACCGTCGCCTGCACGTCGCGCAGCGTCGCCTGCGCGTCGCCGACGACGCCGCCGGTGCCGAAGAGCTGGCGGTCGGCGTTGGCGGCCAGGCCGTCGAGCCGCCCGAGCAGCGCGTCGGCGCGCCGCAGCGTGCCTTCGACCTGGCCGGTCAGCCGCCGCGCCGGCGCCTCGCCGCCGAGCAGCAGCGGCAGCGCGCCGCCCTCGGCGAGCTGCTTCGTCGTCGCCTCGACGTGGGCGAGCGTGCGCGCCAGCGCCGCGTCGGACGCCGTCAGCGCGGTCAGGTGGGCGAGCAGGTCGCGCGCCTGCGCGACCAGGCGCGGGATCTCGTCGGTGGCGTCGCCGCGCAGCACGCGCCGCTCGGCGCCGGGCGGCAGCGGCGGGTCGTCGAGCACGCCGCTGTAGGCGCGCAGCGTCGTGCCGCCGACCAGCCCGCGCACGAGCACGAACACGCTCGACTCGCGCAGCCAGCGCGCGTCCTTCTCCGGCACGTCGACGACGATGCGCACGCTGCCGTCGTCGGCCAGCGCGGTGCGGCGCACGCGGCCGATCGGAAAGCCCGAGTACGTCATGTCCATGCCGACCACCACGCCCTCCGAGTCGTCGGCGATCAGGATCAGCTCTTGCGTGCGTTCGAACCAGCCGCGCGCGTAGAGCACGAACAGCACCGAGCCCGCCAGCAGCAGCACGAGCGCGACCAGCAGCGCCGTGGCCTTGGCCTCCAGGTGCGCGGCGGGCGGCGGCGGGGGCGGCGAGTCCACCGTCGGCGTTCAGAAGTAGTTGCCGACCAGCGACAGCGCCTCGATCGCGAGGATCAGCGCCGCCAGCCGCATCAGCGCGCTCAGCTCGGCGCCGGCGCGCGTGGCCGCGGCGGGCGCGTCGTAGACGGCCGAGGCCGCCGGCACCAGCGCCACCGCGGCGCCGAAGCCGATCGTCTTCAGCACGAAGATCAGCGCCACCGCGGGGCCGAAGACCTGGCCCACGGTGCGCGTGTACGACCCCAGCGCCCACGGCGTGAAGCCGTGCACCAGCAGGTACGCGATGACGAGCGCGAGCACCCCCGCCACGGCGGCCAGCGCCAGCACCGCCAGCATCGCGGTGGCCACCGGCGGCAGCAGTTCGCGCGCCAGCGCCGCCGGGCCGAGCCGGCCCGCGCTTGCACCGCCGCCGATGCGCGAGCGCGCCAGCAGCGCGCCCTGCGGCACGCTGTAGCGCAGCGCGACGAACAGCGCCGCGGCGAGCGGGATCAGCTCGAGCACGAGCACGCGCACGACCATCTCGAGCGCGTAGCGCGACAGGCCGTAGCTCAGCGCGGTGACGACGACGATGCGGATCAGCACCAGGCTCGCCAGCGACGACACGAGCGCGAAGCCGACGATCAGCGGCGCCAGCCCCTGCACGAGCTGGCGCGCGATCGCCAGCCGCACCTCGCGCACGTAGGTCCCCGGCGAGAACGCCAGCACCGCCAGCACCGCCCCCAGGTGCGCGATGTGCCACCAGCCGAGCAGCCAGTCGGCCAGGCGCTGCAGCGGCGCGGCGGTGGCGGCAAGCGGCGGCGGCATGCGGCGATGATAGGGGCGGCGCACCGATACACTGGCGCGCCCTGCCGCCCGGCCGGCGGCGCCGCGGCGCGGCCGCCGCCGGGCCGGCGCCCGCCCCTGCTGCCTGCCGCCCGCCCCGATGTCCGACCGCCTCGCCGTGCTGCCGCAGTACCTGCTGCCCCAGCAGGCGCTGACCGCGTTCGTCGGCCGCCTCGCGCGCGCCGAGGGCGGGGCGGCGACGACGGCGGTGATCCGCTGGTTCGTGCGTCGCTACGGCGTCGACATGGCCGAGGCGGCCGAGCCCGACCCGGCGCGCTACCGCACGTTCAACGAGTTCTTCACCCGGCCGCTGAAGGCGGGCGCGCGGCCGCTCGCCGGCGCGGCGTGGATCTGCCCCGTCGACGGCGCGATCAGCCAGTTCGGCGCGATCGAGGGCGAGCGGCTGCTGCAGGCCAAGGGCCACCACTACACGGCCACCGCGCTCGTCGGCGGCGACGCCGCGCTCGGCGCGCGCTTCGCGGGCGGCCACTTCGCCACGCTGTACCTCAGCCCGCGCGACTACCACCGCATCCACATGCCCGCGGCCGGGCGCCTGGCGCGCATGATCCACGTGCCAGGGGCGCTGTTTTCGGTCAACCCGACGACGGCGCGCGCGGTGCCGGGCCTGTTCGCGCGCAACGAGCGCGTCGTCTGCGTGTTCGAGGGCGATCGCGGCCCGTTCGCGCTGGTGCTCGTCGGCGCGACGATCGTCGGCAGCATGGCCACCGTCTGGCACGGCGTCGTCAACCCGCCGCGGCCCGGGCGGCTGCGCGAGTGGCGCTACGACGACGCGCCGGTGGCGCTGCGCCAGGGCGACGAGATGGGCCGCTTCCTGCTCGGCTCGACGGTCGTCGTGCTGTGGCCGCCGGGGCCGCTGCGCTTCAACCCGCAGTGGGCGCCGGGGCGGCCGATCCGCCTCGGCGAGGCGATGGCCGATCCGGCCTGACGGGGACCGGTTCAGCCGGGGCGCAATGCCGCCGCCTCGCGGGCGAGCGCGGTGATGCGCCCCCAGTCGCCGGCGTCGGTGGCGTCGGCCGGCGTGAGCCACGAGCCGCCGCAGACGGCGACGTTCGGCAGGGCGAGGAAGTCCGGCGCGGTCTGCAGCGTGATGCCGCCGGTCGGGCAGAACACGACGTCGGGGAACGGGCCGGCCAGCGCCTTGAGCATCGGCACCCCGCCGGCGGCGGTGGCGGGGAAGAACTTGAGGAACCGGTAGCCGTCGGCGTTGGCCTGCATCACTTCGCTGGCCGTGGCCACGCCCGGCAGCAGCGGCAGCCCGATGTCGCGGCACGCCTGCCCGACCTCGGGCGTGTAGCCCGGGCTGACGGCGAAGCGGCAGCCGGCGCGCAGCGCGGCGCGCGCGTCGTCGGCGCTGCGCACCGTGCCGGCACCGACGATCGCCTGCGGCACCTCGCGCGCGATCGCCTCCATGCACGCGAGCGCCGCCGGCGTGCGCAGCGTGACCTCGAGCACGCGCACGCCGCCGGCCACCAGCGCGCGCGCCAGCGGCACGGCGTCTTCGAGCCGCTGCAGCACGATGACGGGGATGACGGGGCCGTGGGCGGCGAGTTCGATCGTCTTCATAGCCAGGTGCAGGCGCCCTGCTCGGCGCCGGTGACGTTGCGCCGCATGCCGGCGAACAGTTCGCGCCCGAGGCCGTGGCCGTTGGCCTCGGCCTGCGCGGGCGCGATCGGCGCGGGCGCGCGCGCCTGCCACTCGGCGTCGCCGACGAGGGCGTCGAGCGTGCCGGCCACGGCGTCGAGGCGGATGCGGTCGCCGTCGCGCACCCGCGCCAGCGGCCCGCCGGCCACGGCCTCGGGGCTGACGTGGATCGCCGCCGGCACCTTGCCCGAGGCGCCGCTCATGCGCCCGTCGGTGACGAGCGCGACCCGCCACCCCTTGCCCTGCAGCACCGCCAGCGGCGGCGTGAGCTTGTGCAGCTCGGGCATGCCGTTGGCCGCCGGCCCCTGGAAGCGCACGACGACGACGCAGTCGCGCTCGAGCGAGCCGGCCTTGAACGCGGCGAGCATCGCCTCCTGGCTGTCGAAGACGACCGCCGGCGCCTCGACGACGTGGCGGTCGTCGGGCACCGCCGAGGTCTTGATCACCGAGCGGCCGAGGTTGCCGGTCAGCAGCTTCAGGCCGCCGGTGGCCGAGAACGGCCGCGCGGCGGGGCGCACGATCGTCTCGTCGCCGCTTTGCGGCGGCAGCGACGACCAGTGCAGCGCGCCGTCGAGCAGCGCCGGCACCGTGGTGTAGGCGCGGGGGCCGCGCGCGTCGACGGTGGCCACGTCGGTGTGCAGGCAGCCGGCCTCGGCCAGTTCGCGCAGCACGAAGCCGGGGCCGCCGGCGGCCTGGAACTCGTTGACGTCGGCGCTGCCGTTGGGGTACACGCGCGCCAGCAGCGGCACGGCGGCGGAGAGGTCGGCGAAGTCGGTCCAGTCGATCAGGATGCCGGCCGAGCGGGCGACGGCGACCCAGTGGATCAGGTGGTTCGTCGAGCCGCCGGTGGCCAGCAGCGCGACCATCGCGTTGACGATGCAGCGTTCGTCGACCAGCCGCCCGATCGGCGTGAAGCGCTGCGCCCCCGCGTGCGCGGTGATGCCCAGCAGCGTGCGCACCGCCTCGCGGGTGAGCGCCTCGCGCAGCGCGGCGTGCGGGTGCACGAACGCGGCGCCCGGCACGTGCAGCCCCATCGCCTCGAGCAGCATCTGGTTGCTGTTGGCGGTGCCGTAGAACGTGCAGGTGCCCGGCCCGTGGTAGGCCGCCGACTCGGCCTCGAGCAGCTGCTCGCGCCCGACCAGCCCCTGCGCGTGCAGCTCGCGCACCTTGGCCTTCTCGCTGTTGGCCAGGCCCGAACTCATCGGCCCGGCCGGCACGAACACGCACGGCAGGTGGCCGAAGTGCAGTGCGCCGATCAGCAGCCCGGGCACGATCTTGTCGCACACGCCGAGCAGCAGCGCGCCGTCGAACACGTCGTGGCTGAGCGCCACCGCGGTGGCCATCGCGATCGTGTCGCGCGAGAACAGCGACAGCTCCATGCCTGGCGTGCCCTGCGTCACGCCGTCGCACATCGCGGGTACGCCGCCGGCCACCTGCAGCGTCGCCCCGCAGCGGCGCGCCTCGTCGCGCAGCACGGCCGGGAAGCTTTCGTAAGGCTGGTGCGCCGACAGCATGTCGTTGTACGCGGTGACGACCGCCAGGTGCGGCGCCCGCTCGGCGACGACGCGCAGCTTGTCGGGCCCGGGCAGCGCCGCGAAGGCGTGGGCGACGTTGGCGCAGCCCAGGCGGTCGCTACCGCGCGGCCGCGCGGCGAGCCGCGCGACGCGCTCGAGGTAGGCGCGGCGCGAACTCGCACTGCGCTCGCGGATGCGTTCGGTGACCTCGGCGACGGCGGCTCGCATGCTCGGACTCCCACGGGGCCGCCTCGGGACGGGTCCAGGCACGGCCGTTGTAACTCAGACGCCGATTTTTCCGTAATCTGGTTACATCGTCAAATCAAGTTGTCCACCGCCGGCGGTCCTCGCGCGCTGTCATCATCGTGCAAGACCTCGTCACCCTGCCCCGCATCGCCGCCGTGCCGCCGCACCGTGACCCCCAGCACCTGCTGCACCGCACGCGCGCCCAGTGGGGCGGGCACGGCGACCTGTGGGTGTTCGGCTACGCGTCGCTGATCTGGCGCCCGGAGTTCGACGCCGACGAGGTCCGCCCCGCGTTCGTGAACGGCTACCACCGCGCGCTGTGCA
>CALIDR010000080.1 GCA_938022295.1 uncultured Burkholderiaceae bacterium | reverse complement strand
CCGTCGGCCGCCCGCCGGCCGCGCCGCGCTGCAGCAGCGCGACGACCTGCTCGGGCTCGACTTCGCCCGGCAGGCGCGCGATCTCGGTGCCGTCGGGCTGCAGCAGCACGAGCGTCGGGTAGCCGCGCACCTTGAACCGCGCGCCGATGCGCTGCGCGCCCGGGCGGTCGCCGTCGACGTGCACGGCGACGACGCCGCGCGACTGCTCGATGAAGTCCTGGCGGTTGAACAGCGTGGCCTTCAGGCGGTTGCACGGCGGGCACCAGCTCGCGCCCCAATACAGCAGCACCGGCTTGCGCTCGGCCGCGGCGCGGGCGAACGCGCGCTCGATGTCGGCGTCGGCCGCGGCCGGCATCCAGTGGCCCGGCAGCGCCGCCGCCGGCTGGGCGACGGCCGGCGCGCCCGCGCCGAGCAGACCCGCCGCCGCCAGCCCCGCGGCGGCGAGCAGTCCCCGTGACCAGCGGCCGCACCGCGGCGAGGGAGAACGGACGTCGCGCATTGCCCGATTCTGCGCCGGCGCGCGCGGCCCTGCACGGCGAGGGCCGGCGGCCGCAGCGCACCGCCACAATCGGCGCATGTGCCAGCTGCTGGGCATGAACGCGAACACGCCGACCGACGTGATGTTCAGCTTCGCCGGCCTCGCGACCCGCGCCGACGAGCACAAGGACGGCTTCGGCATCGCGTTCTTCGAGGACCGCGGCGTGCGCCTGTTCGTCGACCCCGCCGGCGCGCGCGCCTCGCCGGTGGCGGAGATGGTCAAGCACTACCCGATCCGCAGCGGCAACGTCGTCGCCCACATCCGCAAGGCCACCCGGGGGCGGGTCGCGCTCGAGAACACGCACCCGTTCCTGCGCGAGCTGTGGGGCCGCTACTGGGTGTTCGCGCACAACGGCGACCTGAAGGGGTTCGCGCCGCGGCTGCACGCGGCGTTCCGCCCGGTCGGCGACACCGACAGCGAACTCGCGTTCTGCTGGCTGATGCAGGAGCTCGCGAAGGCGCACGCCGGCGTGCCCACCGTCGACGAGCTCACGCGAACGCTGCGCGAGTTGCTGGCGCAGCCGGCCGCGCACGGCACGTTCAACGTGCTGCTGTCCAACGGCCAGGCGCTGTGGGCGCACGCGTCGACGGCGCTGCACTGGCTGCAGCGCCGCCACCCGTTCGGCGCCGCGACGCTGGCCGACGCCGACCTGCGCGTGGACTTCGCGGCGCTGACGACCCCCGCCGACCGCGTGGCCGTCGTCGCCACCGAGCCGCTGACCTGCGACGAGGTCTGGCGCCCGTTCGCGCCCGGCGAGCTCGCGGTGTTCGTCGGCGGCGAGCGCGCGGGCTGAGCCGCCGCCCGACAATGCGCGCGCTCGCCCCGCCTTCGCCGCCACCATGCCCGCCCCACCGGTCCCCCGCTTCGACGTCTTCTACCGCCACGCCGAGCTCGGCGAACTGCTGCACGACTATGCGCGCGCGCGGCCGGACCTGGTGCGCATCGAGACGATCGGCCGCAGCCACGAGGGCCGCGCGATCTGGTGCGCGGTGGTGACCAACACCACCACCGGCCCCGACACCGACAAGCCGGCGTTCTGGATCGACGGCAACATCCACGCCGCCGAGCTGACGGCGTGCACCGCGTGTCTGTACTGGCTGCACGCGCTCGTCACCGGCCACGGCGAGGACGCGCAGGTCACGCAGCTGCTCGACACGCGCGCGGTCTACGTCTGCCCGCGGCTGAACCCCGACGGCGCCGAGCTCGCGCTGGCCGACCGCCCGCGCCACATCCGCGCCTCGACGCGCCCGTACCCGTTCGACGAGGAGCCGGTCGACGGCCTGACGATCGAGGACGTCGACGGCGACGGGCGCATCCTCTCGATGCGCATCCTCGACCCGCACGGCCCCTACAAGTGCCACCCCGACGAGCCGCGGCTGATGGTGCCGCGCGAACCCGGCGAGTTCGGCGGCACCTACTACCGCATCGTCCCCGAGGGCCTGCTGAAGAACTTCGACGGCCTGACGATCACCGCCAACAAGGACAAGGAGGGCCTGGACCTGAACCGCAACTTCCCCGCCTACTGGCGGCAGGAGTTCGAGCAGGTCGGCGCCGGCCCCTACCCGGCGAGCGAGCCCGAGGTGCGGGCGATGGTCGACTTCTTCGTCGGCCACCGCAACATCGGCGCGGCGGTGAGCTTCCACACCCACAGCGGCGTCATCCTGCGGCCGATGGGCACGCAGAGCGACGACGACATGACGCCCGAGGACCTGTGGATGTACAAGCGCCTGTCCGACATCGGCGCCCGGCTCACCGGCTACCCGGCGATCAGCATCTACCACGAGTTCAAGTACCACCCGAAGGAGATCATCACCGGCACCCAGGACTGGGTCTACGAGCACCTCGGGGCGCTGTTCTGGACGGTCGAGATCTGGGCGCCGAACAAGGAGGCCGGCATCACCGACTATCAATGGATCGAGTGGTACCGCGATCACCCGGTGGCCGACGACCTGAAGCTGCTGAAGTGGAGCGACGAGCAGTGCGGCGGCCAGGCCTACGTCGACTGGAAGCCGTTCCACCACCCGCAGCTCGGCGAGGTCGAGATCGGCGGCTGGGACAAGATGAACTTCTGGCGCAACCCGCCGCCGCACCTGCGCGAGCGCGAGGCGGCACGCTTCCCGAAGTGGCTGACCCAGCTCGCGCTGAGCCTGCCGCGGCTCGAGGTGCTGCGCACCGAGGTGCGACGCCTGGGCGAGGACACGTGGCGGGTGCGCTTCGCGGTGGCCAACGCGGGCTATCTGCCGAGCCACGTCACGCAGCGCGCGCTCGACCGCAAGACGGTGCGCGGCGTCGTGTTCGAGATCCACCTGCCGCCGGCCGATGCCGACGCGGTGTCGCTGGTGGGCGGCAAGCCGCGCTTCGAAGGCCCGCACCTCGGCGGCCACGCGCCGAAGACGTCGCTGCTCGCGTTCGTGCCGAACCGCGAGCTGACCGCCGACCGCGCGGTGGCCGAGTGGGTCGTGCGCGCACCGGCGGGCACGCGGCTCGGGCTGACGGCGTCGTGCGACCGCGCCGGCACGGTGCGTACCGAGGTCGTGCTCGACTGACGCCGGGGCCGCGGCGTACGATCGGCCGCGGCGGCGTGGTCCCCGTGGGTCCGCCGCTTCGACACCGTCCGCCGATGCCCCGGCTCGCCCGCCTGCTCGCCGCGTTGGCCGTCGCCGCGATGGCCGCCTGCGCGCAGCTGCCGCCCGGCGGGCCGGTCGACGAGCTGTGGCGCGACGCGCACTTCGCCGCACCGGCCACACCGGTCGACGCCGACGCGCTGTTCGCCCTCAGCGAGCCGATGCGCGAGTTCATCGCCGCCGAACGCCTGCGCACTCCCGCCGACCCCCGGCGCGCGCTCGCCGCGGCGCTGCGCGGCCGCTCGTTGCGCATCGAGTACGACGGCGCGCTCACCCGCACCGCCGCACAGACGTTCGACGCCCGCGCCGGCAACTGCCTGTCGCTCGTCGTGATGACGGCCGCGCTCGCGAAGGCACTCGGCGTGCCGGTGCAGTTCCAGAGCGTCGCCGTCGACCCGGCGTGGAGCCGGCGCGGCGACCTGCTGCTCGTCGCCGGCCACGTCAACGTCAGTCTCGGGCGACGGCCGTCGCGGGCGGCACGTGCCGACGAGGTCGACCGGCTGGTGATCGACTTCCTGCCGCCGCAGGATCTGCGGGGCTTGCGCGCGGTGCCGCTGGCCGAGTCGACGGTGGTCGCGATGTACCTGAACAACCGCGCTGCCGAGCTGCTGGCCGGCGGCGACGTCGACGCCGCGTACTGGCACGCGCGCGCGGCGCTTCGCCACGACCCGGCGTTCCTCGCCGCGCGCAACACGCTGGCCGTGGTCTACCTGCGGCGGGGCCTGCCGGCGGCGGCCGAGCAGGTGCTGCACTCGGTCCTCGCGGCCGACGCCCGCCACACGACGGCGATCGCGAACCTGGTGCCGGTGCTCGAGCGGCTCGGGCGCACCGACGAGGCGCAGGCGTGGCGCGAGCGGCTCGCCCGCGTCGAGGCGCAGGTGCCGCTGCACTTCCTCGCCCTCGGCCAGGCGGCGATGCGCGAAGGACGCTTTCGCGACGCCGCGGCGTCGTTCGCGCGCGAGCTCGACCGCGATCCGCAACTGCTCGAAGCCCGCTTCGGCCTCGCCGCGGCGCACGAGGCGCTCGGCGAGCGCGAGCAGGCCAGGCGCGAACTCGCGAACGTGCTGCGTCACGGCCCGACCACCGCCGACCGCGAACGCGCCGCCGCCAAGCTCGCGCGCCTGCAGGCCGAACCACGCTGAGCGGGCGCGGTCGCCATCGTCGGGCGCCGGCGCGTTCGATTGACAAGTGGCGAAGGGCTGATTCCGGCCCGTTGCGGCCATTCGCGAAGGTCGGGTCTTCTAGACGACTTGCAGCGGTCGCGGCATCGCGCCAGGCGGCACCCGCTGCGGGCTCACGCTGTGGCGGTCGGCCCTGCGGGCCGACTGCGCTGCGCTGCTCGGCCCGGGGTCGCGCGGCAGAACTCGCTTCGCTCCCTGCGGTCGCTGCGCTCGGACAACCGCCGCGAGTTCGATCACGAAGCGCGCTTCGCGCGCCGACCCCGGACCTGGCCTTGCAGGCCGCGCCGGGCCAGTGGCCCGGC
>CALIDR010000079.1 GCA_938022295.1 uncultured Burkholderiaceae bacterium | reverse complement strand
GAGCGCCTGGTGGCGCTGTTCACCGCACCGCGCCGGTCGTGGCGCTGAGCCGCGGCCCGGCCGCGTGGACTGCGGCGGCGAGGGGGAAGGGCGGCTACGCCGTCCGCGCGCGGCCGCACTGCATCGGGAGGCCACTGATCGTGTCCGTCGGCGGCTGCGCCACGTGGGGATGCCACAGCCACATATCGTGATCGTCGGTGGCGGCGCCGGGGGCCTGGCGCTGGCCACGCAACTCGGGCGCCGGCTCGCGCGCAAGGGGCGCGCCGAAGTGACGCTGGTCGACAGCGAGCGCACTCACGTCTGGAAGCCGCTGCTGCACCAGCTCGCCGCCGGCAGCTTCGACACCCACGCCGAGGAGATCGAGTACCTCGCGCAGGCGCACGCGCACCACTTCCGCTTTCGCCTCGGGTCGCTGACCGCGGTCGACCGCAAGCGCAAGCGGGTGCACCTGGCCGCCACTCACGACGACACCGGTGCCGAGATCACGCCGGCGCAGGAGCTGCCGTACGACGCGCTGGTGATCGCGGTGGGCAGCCTGACGAACGACTTCGGCACCCCCGGCGCGGCCGAGCACACGATCAAGCTCGACACGCCTCGGGCGGCGCGGCGCTTCAACGACCGCCTGATCAACGCCTGCATCCGCGCCCAGAGCCTGCCGCCGCGCGCCGACGGCTTGCCGCGGCTGACGGTGACCATCGTCGGCGGTGGCGCGACCGGCGTCGAGCTCGCCGCCGAGCTGCACGCCGCCGCGCGGGTGTTCGCGCACTACGGGTTCGACCGTCTGCAGCCGCAGCGCGACATGCGCATCGTGCTCGTCGAGGCGGCGCCGCGCGTGCTCGCACAGCTGCCCGAGCGCCTCGGCCACGCCGCCGAGCGCGAGCTGCGCAAGCTGTCGATCGAGGTGCTGACCGGCGAGAAGGTCGTCGAGGTGACGGCCGACCAGGTGCGCACGCAAAGCGGCCGCGTGATCGACTCGACGAACACGGTCTGGGCGGCCGGCGTCAAGGCGCCGGAGTTCCTGCGCGGGCTCGGCGGCGGCGACGGCGTCCAGCCGCTGGAGACCAACCGCCTGAACCAGCTCGTCGTCACCGATCGCCTGCAGACGACGCGCGACCCGGCGATCTTCGCCCTCGGCGACTGCGCCGCCTGTCCGCAGCCCGACGGCAGCTTCGTGCCGCCGCGGGCCCAGGCCGCGGCCCAGCAGGCGCACTGGCTCGCCCGGGCCTTGCCCACGCTGATGGCCGGCGGCGACGTCGCCCCATACCGCTACCGTGACCAGGGTTCGTTGGTGTCGCTGAGCGACTATTCGTCGGTCGGTAGCCTGATGGGCAGCCTGACGCGCGGCAGCCTGTTCGTCGAAGGCCAGATCGCCAAGTGGATGTACTGGGCGCTGCACAAGCAGCACCAGTTCGCGCTCGGCGGGCTGCGCAAGACGGCGCTGATCACGCTGTCGGAGTGGATCGACCGCACGCACCGGCCGCGCATCAAGCTGCACTGATGCCCGATCGGGCGGCTTGCCGCCAGGGCCCCCTTCCGAGGGTCGTCATCGTCTGCGCAGCGGACCTTCGTGCCCCCAATCGGTGTGGGGCGCGCGGCGCCGGCCTTGCACGACGATGCCGCCACCGGTCGCCGCGCAGCGGCGGCCGGCCCGGCCGCGGCGCGGTGCCCGGCCGGCCCGTCGACCCCCCGTTGGAGACATCCCATGCGCACCCTCTTTCCTTCGCTCCTCGTCGCGACGTTCATGGCCGCGGCCGCGCCGCTCGCGCACGCCGGCAACGTCACGCTCACGCTGACCCGCTCGACGCTGACCAACGTCAACGACGCCGCAGGCCTGTGGCAGCACCAGGGCGGCGACATCCTCAAGAACGGCGCCAAGGTCGGCCAGTACGCGCTGCACCGGCGCGTCACCGCGGGCGGCACCGGCGCGCCGCTGAACACCGCCATGACGACGATCACGCTGTTCTTCGCCACCGCGTCGGGCACCGCGCCGCAGAACGTCACGCTGCAGGGCGCGCACGATTTCGGGCCCGGCAACTTCGTCGGCAGCGTCAGCGCGGCGTCGAACCGCTACACCTGGCTGCAAGGCGGCGACGCGTCGTACGCACCGGTGTCCGGCACCACCGACACCAGCCTCACGATCCGCTGGAACGGCGCCAACCAGCTCACGCTGCCTTGAGGGGCCGCGGCACGGCGCGCGGCGTGCGATCCGGGGCCGGGGAACGTCGAAGGCAGGCATGATCGGCAACTCCGGCGTCATGCGCCGGGTCCTGCCTGCCGTGCCGATATGGAACCGATGTCTGCCTTTCTCGCGTCCGGCCGCTTCGCCTCACTTTCCCGCAGGTCCGTCCGCGCGGCACGGTTTGCGGCCGCGAGCGCCGTCGTGGCACTGGCGGGCTGCGCCGCAGCGCCGGTGGGCGGATGCGGCGCCGGCGTCCTCGAGATCGGCGGTGCGCTCGCCCACCGCGAGCGCATCGCGCTGCCGCCCGACAGCGTGGCGATCGTCGAGCTGCGCGACGCCGCGGCGCCCGAGGGGGCGTCGGTGGCCGCCGAACAGCGCTTCGCGCTCGAGGGGCGGCAGGTGCCGCTGCCGTTCACGCTGCGCGTCGAGCGCGTCGCGCTCGAGCCGCAGCGCACGTACCGGGTGCGCGGCGGCGTCCTCGTCGGCGGCCGCCCGGCCTGGGCGAGCGAGCCGGTCGCGGTCGACGTCCGCGCGCCGGGGCCGCTCGACGTCGGCACGCTGTGGATGCGGCCGGTGCAGTTCCTGGCGTTCGCGTCGACGTTCCGCTGCGGCGACCGCGAGGTGCGCCTCGGCATCGGCGAGGGCGACCGGCTGCGCATGACGGTGGGCGCGGAAGGCTTCGACGTGCGGGAGGTGCCGGTCGCCTCGGGCGCGAAGTTCGAGGCGGTCGGCGACCCGGCGACGTTCCTCTGGAACAAGGGCGACCAGGCGACGCTGCAGGTGCGCGGCGCGCCGTTCCCGCAGTGCCTGCGCGCGGGTGCCGCGCCGTCGCCGCTGAGGGCGATCGGGCACGAGCCGGGCTGGCGGGTCGACCTGGACGAGGCCCGCCTGACGTTGCTCGCCGACACGGGGGCACGCCGCATCGAGGCGGCCGCGCCCGTCCCCGAGCGGCTGGCCGACGGCTGGCGCTTCGCCGCGCGCAGCGACGCCGGGCCGCTCGTGGTGACGGTGACCGAGCGCCGGTGCGCCGACGTCGCCACCGGCATGCCGCACCCGTACACCGTCGCCGTCGACTTCGAAGGCCGCACGCTGCGCGGCTGCGGCGGCGACCCGGCGGCGCTGCTGGTCGGCGACTGGCGGGTGGCGACGATCGACGGCGAGGCGATCGGCGCCGCCCGCGACGCCGTCACGCTGCGCTTCGCGCCCGACGGCGTCGTCGGCGGGCAGGGGCCTTGCAACCTGTTCGGCGGCGGCTGGGCGCTCGGCGGCGAGGGCCTCGCGCTGACCCGGCTCGCCGCCACGACGATGGCCTGCCCGGCGCCG
>CALIDR010000078.1 GCA_938022295.1 uncultured Burkholderiaceae bacterium | reverse complement strand
CGTCAGCAGCGTCATCGCCAGCATCAGCGGCCGCACGCCCTCGGTGCACGACCACAGGAACGCGAAGAAGGCGCGCGGCGGCGTCGGCGGCGGCCCGTCGGGGTACGGCTGGACGAGCTTCTCGAAGGCGGCGAACACGATTCGGTCTCCGTGTCGGGGCGGCGCGCAGGCGACCGCGGGTGGCGGCACCGGCGCCGGGCGGCCCGGCACGCGCGTGGACGCGCCGGGCGGCGAAAGGCCCGCAAGGGTAGCCGAAGCGGGCCCCGGGCGTGACGCGGCGCGGCGGCGGGCGCCCTCAGCGGCGCAGCCAGCCGCGGGCGGGGGCGTCGCCGGTCGGCTCCGGCTTCGCGGCCGGGTGGGCGCGCATCACCATCAGCGCGTGTACGAGGTACAGCGCGTTGAGCAGGCGCGCGGCGCGCTCGACCTTCAGGCCCGGCCAGCGCGCGATCTCGCGCAGCGGCACCGAATCGCGACGCAGCCGCTCGATCGCCGAGCCGAGCGCGCCGGGCGCGTCGAGGCCGCTGGCGCGCGGATCGGACAGCGCGCGGTACGCCGCGGTGCCGCCGAGCTCGCCGAGCAGCCGCTCGCGCGGCCCGTCCAGCGCGAAGCGCCACAGCAGCGGCGCGAGCGGCCGGTAGTGCGCCTCGCGGCCGACGCGCTCGCGCATCCAGTGGCCCGGCGGCCGCAGGCCCGGCGGCTCGATCGCGAGCAGCTTGACCGCCGTCAGGCCGCTGTCGGGGTCTGGGCGCAGCTCGCGCGGCGCGTGGTAGACGCCCTCGTGCGGGAAAACCGTCAGCGGCCACACGAGGCCCTGGTGCGCCAGGTACAGCAGCGCCGCCTCGCGGTGGCGCTGGCAGGCGGCGAGCACTTCGAGCACGTCGCCGCGGGCGGCGTCGTTGTCGCGCCGCCGCAGGTCGGACACGAGCGTCGTCGGCAGGACGGTGGTGCTTTCGAGCCGCGCATAGCCGCTGTCGCCGGTCTCGCGGCGCAGCCGCTCGAAGGCGCTGATGCGCCACAGTGACGGATCGTCGAAGTCCCGCATGTCCGATCTCCCTCGTGCGCCCGGTGTCCTGCGGTGGCCGCGCCAACTGCTGCGCTGGCAGTCGTCACGTTTCGGAACACGCCGATCGTAGCCCCGTGCCCGGCCGCGAAGTAGATCACCGACCCCGATGCCCCGGATATCGGCCGTTCCAGCGCCGGGCCTTGTCACGGCGCGTGACGCCGGCAACGCGATGTCTCTGCGGCCCTCGCGGGCGCGGGGGCTGCACCACACGGCGGCGCCGTGCCGCCGATGTCGGGCTCAATCCGGCCGCGCCGGCACCGATATGCGGTGGATACACCTCGACACGGAGCGCCCATGTTCGGCTGGCTACGCCGCCTGCGACCCGCGACACCGGACGCTGCCGCGGCGGCGCCGGGGGCACCCCGCCCGCATCCGCCGCCGACGGCCGGATCACCAGTGGGCCGGCCCGGGGCGGCGACGCCGGCGGTTGCGATCGCCGCGGCGGCGTCGACGCCGGCGGCACCGGGTGCGGCACTGCCGAGCGCGCTGGCGTGGCTGCTCGGCGCGCCACCGCCCGAGGCACGCCCACTCGCTGCCGCCGAGCAGGCTGCCCTGCAGGTGCTCGACACGATGCTCGCCCAGCCCCGCTGGCCGGCCGACCTGCTGCCGCGTGCGCCGGCGGTGATCCCTCACCTGCTGGCGCTGCTGCGGCAGGACCTGCCGACGCGGGCCGCCGTCGTGCAGCAGGTGGCGAAGGACCTGGCGCTCGCCGCCGAGGTGCTGCGCATGGCGCGCAGCCCGTTCTACCGCCGGCGCGGCGACGTCGACACGCTCGACGCCGCCGTCGACCTGCTCGGCACCACCGGCCTGCAGTCGGCGATCGCGCGCGTCGTGCTCAAGCCGGTATTCGACGGCCAGGGCAGCCGCCAGGCGGCGCGCGTCGGCGCACGGCTGTGGGAGCTCGCCGAGCGCAAGGCCGACGCCTGCACCAGCCTCGCCGCGCCGGCCGGCGTCGACCGTTTCGACGCCTACCTCGCCGGCCTGCTGCACGACACCGGCTGGACGGCGCTGCTGCGCGTGCTCGACCGCGCCGGCGTCGGCCTCGCCACGCCGACGAGCATGGCGTTCGACGCCGCGCTGGCCGACCGCCACGACCGCTGCTTCGCGCGCCTGGCCGCCGACTGGGAGATCACGCCCGCGCTGACGGCGCTCGCGCTCGGGATCACTGCCCACGGCCTCACGAACGCGCCGGGCGCGCTCGCCCACGTGCTGCGCCAGGCCGACCGCGCGTGCGCGCCGGCGACGGCCGGCGGTGGCGAGGCGATCGCGGCGTGAGCGCTGCGGCGGTTCAGGGCGGCGGCGGCCCCGCTGCGGCCGCGTCGCGACGGTCGCTGTCCTCCGCGGCAGCGCCGCGCGCCGCCTGCGCTTCGCGCTCGCGTTGACGTTCGCGGTCGCGCGCAATCTCGCGCCGCACCGACACCAGCTGCCAGACCCCGAAACCGACGACGACGACGATGACGAGCGCGAACTCGACCGCGACGAGCGCCGACGGGCTCACGACGCGCCGACGCGATAGCGAGCGCGCTCCTGGCGCTCGAGGCGTTCGAAGAGGTCGATGACCCACACCGCCCGGTCCTCGATCGTGCGCCGCTCGGCGGCGAAGCGCGGCACCGGCGCCGCCGCCGCGGCGGCCACGAGGAAGCGCGTGGCCGGCAACGGCGGCGCCGAGGCGAGCGAGGCGCGCACCGGCAGCAGCACCGAGCGCGCGATCAGCCAGACCTTGCGCCGCGAGGGGACGACGGTGCGGGTGGCGAACGCCCGCGGCCCGCGCCGGCGCACTTCGTGACCGATCGCGGCGTAGAGGTAGCGCGCGGCGTTGATGCCCGGGCGGCAAGCCGGCGGCAGCAGGCGCACCCCGGCGTCGACGCGCTGGTACAGCGCTTCGGCCTCGTCGAGCAGGCGCTGCACGACGGCGAGCAGCGCCGGGCTCGCGTGCGGATCGGCGAGCCACGCGTCGGGGTCGATGCCGGCTTCGCGCAGCCACTGCCGCGGCAGGTACAGCCGCCCCATCGCCGCGTCCTCGGCGACGTCGCGCGCGATGTTCGACAGCTGCATCGCCACGCCGAGGTCGCAGGCCCTGGCGAGCCCCGCCTCGCAGCGCACGCCCATCAGCAGCGCCATCATCGCGCCCACGGTGCCGGCCACGCGCGCGGCGTAGGCGGCGACGTCGGCGAACGTCTCGTAGGTGCGGCCGCGGGCGTCCCATTCGAAGCCCTCGATCAGCGCCTCGGGCAGCGCGCGCGGGATGCCGTAGCGGTGCACGACGGCCGCCAGCGCGCGGTCGGCCGGGTGCGCCAGCGGGGCGTGGCGGTAGACGGCGTCGAGCCGCGCGCGCAGCTGCGCGACCGCGGCCGGGTCGCCCCCGGAGCCGTCGATCGCGTCGTCGGCGAGGCGGCAGAACGCGTACAGCGCCGACGCCGGGTCGCGCACCGCGCGCGGCAGCAGCAACGAGGCGGCGAAGAAGCTGCGCGAGCCGCCGCGCATCAGCGCCCGGCAGGCGTCGAGGTCGGTGGGGGAGACCTGCGGCGCCATCGCGTCAGGCCGGCGCCACGGCCGCGGTGGCCGCAACGCGGTGAACCAGCGCCGCCGGGTCGGGGACCACGGCGTCGAGCACGCGCGCCGACGACAGCACGCCCGGCAGCCCGGCGCCGGGGTGGGTGCCGGCACCGACGAGGTACAGCCCGTCGAGTTCCTCGCTGCGGTTGTGCGGGCGGAACCAGGCACTCTGCGCCAGCACCGGCTCGAGGCCGAACGCGGCGCCGCGGTACGAATTCAGCCGCTGCTCGAAGTCGGGCGGCGTCAGCAGGCGCGACGTGACGACCTGGTGCTCGAGGTCCGGCAGCAGCGTGTCCTGCAGCCGGCGCATGATCTTGCGCCGGTACGTCTCGGCCATCGTCGACCAGTCGACGCCGCTGTCCAGGTGCGGCACCGGCGACAGCGCGTAGAACGTGTCGCAGCCGGGCGGCGCGAGCGAGGGGTCGGTGGCGGTCGGCCGGTGCAGGTAAAGGCTGAAGTCGTCGGCGAGCACCTTGCGGGTGAAGATGTCGGTCAGCAGTTCGCGGTAGCGCGGGCCGAACGCGATCGTGTGGTGGGCGACGCCGTCGTAGCGGCGGCGGGTGCCGAAGTACCAGACGAACAGGCTCATCGAGTAGCGGGCCCGCTCGATCTTGCGGTCGGTCCAGCGGCGGCGGTGCGCGGCCGGCACGAGGTGCTTGTAGGTCCACGCCGAATCGGCGTTCGAGACGACGACGTCGGCGCGGATCACCTCGCCGCTGTCCAGGCGCACGCCGCTCGCGCGCCGGCCCTCGACCGTGATCTCGCGCACCGGCGCCCGGCAGCGCACGACGTTGCCCTGGCCCTCGATCAGCCTGACCAGCCCCTTGACGAGGCTGCCGGTGCCGCCCATCGCGAAGTGCACGCCGAAGCGGCGCTCGAGGAACAGGATCAGGCAGTAGACCGACGTCGTGTCGAACGGGTTGCCACCCACCAGCAGCGGCTGGTAGGTCAGGATGTGGCGCAGCTTCTCGTCGCGGATGTAGCGGCTGGCCATCTGGTAGACGGTGCGCCAGCTCTGCAGCTTGACGAGCTGCGGCGCCACGCGCGCCATGTCGGTCCACGAGTCGAACGGCACGTGGCCGAGCTGCTCGAAGCCGACCCTGTAGATCGCCTCGCTCGCTTGCAGGAAACGCTCGTAGCCGTCGACGTCCCCGGGGGCGAGGCGCGCCACCTGCTCGCGCATCGCCTGCGGGTCGCCGCTGTAGTCGAACAGCGTGCCGTCGTCGAAGCGGATGCGGTAGAAGGGGCTGACCGGGCGCAGGTCGACGTCGTCGGCCAGGCGCCGGCCGGCCAGGCGCCACAATTCCTCGAGCAGGAACGGCGCCGTGATCACGGTCGGCCCGGCGTCGAACGTGAAGCCGTCCTGGCGGTGCACGTAGGCCCGGCCGCCGGGTGCGTCGAGCTTCTCGAGCACCGTCACGCGGTAGCCGCGTGCGCCTAGCCGCACCGCCGCGGCGAGGCCGCCGAAGCCGCTGCCGATCACGACCGCATGTGGACGACCGCCGCCGAGCGCGGACGTGGGGGCTGGAGGCATCATGATTCAGCGTATCCTATGAGTGTCAGACAAAATTGACAATGCTCGTGATCAGAAAGATTGACACCGTGCTTTCCCGAGATCGCGGCCGGTGATGGAGCGCGGCCTCGGCCTGCACGACCTGGCCTGCCGCCGTGGCGGGCGGCTGCTGTTCCGCGGCCTCGGGCTCGCGCTGCCGCGCGGCCACCTGCTGCACGTGCGCGGCGCCAACGGCGCCGGCAAGACGAGCCTGCTGCGCCTGATCTGCGGCCTGCTCGAGCCCGACGCGGGCGAGGTGCGTTGGGACGGCGTGCCGACGCGCACACAGCGCGACGAGCTCCACCGCCGCCTCGTCTACGTCGGCCACGCCGCGGCGACGAAGGACGACCTGACGGCGCTGGAGAACCTGCGCGCCGCGGCGGCGCTCGCCGGCCACCCGTGCACCGACGCCGCGGCACTTGCGGCGCTGGCCGACGCCGGCCTCGCGCGCCGCGAGCGCGCGCCGGTGCGCATCCTGTCGCAGGGGCAGCGCCGCCGCGTCGCGCTGGCGCGGCTCGCGCTGTCGCGCGACGCGCCGCTGTGGGTGCTCGACGAACCGTTCACCGCCCTCGACCGCGCCGCCGCCGTCTGGCTGCAGGCGCTCGTGGCCGGCCACGCGCGCGGTGGCGGCGTCGTCGTGCTGACGAGTCACCAGGAGGTGACATTCGATGCCGACCTGCCGCAGCAGGAGCTGGCGCTGTGACCACCGCCTTGGACGCCGTGCGCGCGGTGGTCGTGCGCGACCTGCGCATCGCGCTGCGCCGCCGCGCCGACACCGGCGCCGCGCTGGTCTTCTTCGCGATCGTCGCGAGCCTGTTCCCGCTCGGCGTCGGCGCCGACCCGGCGCTGCTGCACCGCATGGGCGCCGGCGTGCTGTGGGTGGCGGCGCTGCTGGCGGCGATGCTGTCGCTGGCGCGCCTGTTCGCCGACGACCACCGCGACGGCACGCTCGAGCAGCTGCTGCTGTCGCCCACGCCGCTGCCGCTGCTCGTGCTCGGCAAGGTCGCGGCGCACTGGCTGAGCAGCGGCCTGCTGCTGACGCTGGTGGCACCGCTGCTGGCGCTGCAGTACGGCCTGGCGCCGGGGGCGACCGGCGTGCTCGTCGCGTCGCTGCTGCTCGGCACGCCACTGCTGAGCCTGATCGGTGCCGTGGGTGCGGCGCTGACGGTGGGCCTGCGCGGCGGCGGCGTGCTGCTCGCGCTGCTCGTGCTGCCGCTGTTCGTGCCCGTGCTGATCTTCGGCGCCGGCGCCGTCGACGCCCACGACGCCGGGCTCGGCGTCGGCGCGCACTTCTCGCTGCTCGGCGCGATGCTCGCGCTGGCGCTGTTCGGTGCCCCGTGGGCGGCGGCGACGGCCCTGCGCATCGCCGCGGAATGACGGCCCGCCCCCGCCGCGACGGCACAATGCGCGGCCGATGAGCTGGACCCGCTTCGCCGCCCCGCAGCGCTTCCACGCGCTGGCCGGGCGCATGATCCCCTGGTTCGCCGGCCTGGCGGCCGTGCTCGCGGCGGTGGGCCTGTACATCGGCTTCTTCGTCGCCCCGACCGACTTCCAGCAGGGCGAGGTCTACCGCATCATCTTCATCCATGTGCCCGCGGCGTGGATGGCGATGTTCGTCTACCTCGTGATGGCGTTGTGGGCCGCGGTCGGGCTGATCTTCAACGCCCGCCTGGCGTCGATGCTCGCGCTCGCGCTCGCGCCCACCGGCGCCTGGATGGCGTTCATCGCGCTGTGGACCGGCGCGCTGTGGGGCCGGCCGACCTGGGGCACCTACTGGGTGTGGGACGCGCGGCTGACCTCGACGCTGCTGCTGCTGTTCCTCTACCTCGGCTTCCTCGCGCTGCACGCCGCGATCGACGACGCGCGCCGCGCCGACCGCGCCGCCGGCGTGCTCGCGCTGGTGGGCGTGGTCAACGTGCCGATCATCTACTTCTCGGTGCAGTGGTGGAACACGCTGCACCAGGGCGCCTCGGTGAGCCTGACCCGCGCGCCGAGCATGGCTGCCGTGATGCTCGCCGGCATGCTGATCATGGCGCTGGCGGCGTGGATGTACTGCATCGCCGTCGCGCTAACGCGCGTGCGCGTGATCATCCTCGAGCGCGAGCGCCACGCCGCCTGGGCGCGGCGCGAGCTCGAGCCGGCCGAGGCGGCGGCATGACCTGGGGCAGCGCGGCCGAGTTCTTCGCGATGGGCGGCCACGCGCCGTTCGTCTGGGGCTCGTTCGGCGTCACCGCACTCGTCATCGTCGGCGAGCTGCTCGCGCTGCGCGCGCGGTGGCGGGCGCTGCGCGACCTCGCGGCTGCCGACGGCGACGACGAAGCGGACGCCCGCTGACGGCACCCCTGGGGCTGGGTCAGCCCGCCGCGCGCAGCGCCGCGCGCAGCTGTGCGCCGATCTCGGGCCGGTCGGCGAACGGGTCGGTCGGGTTGCGGCCCTGCACGACGTCCTCGAGCCGCGTGCGCACGCTGCCCAGCGCGTGCGGGTGGCTGTAGACGTAGAAGCGCCGCTCGCGCAGCGCGTCGAACACGGCCTGCGCGACCTGCGCCGCGGTCACCTTGCCGCTCGTCACCGCCTTCTCGCTCATCGCCTGCGCGATCAGCTGGCTGCGCGTGGGCGCGGGCGCCGGCAGGTGCGCCGGGCGGTGGCGATGGCTCTGGTGGATGCCGGTGGGCACGAAGTACGGGCACAGCACGGAAGCGGTGACCTGGTCGGTGACGAGCGCGAGGTCCTGGTACAGCGTCTCGCTGAGTGCCACTACGGCGTGCTTGGTCACGTTGTAGACGCCCATGTTCGGCGGGCTCAGCAGGCCGGCCATCGACGCCGTGTTGACGACGTGGCCCTCGTACGCCGGGTCGGCGCGGGCCGCCTCGAGCATCATCGGCACGAACACGCGCACGCCGTGGGCCACGCCCATCAGGTTGACGCCGACGACCCACTCCCAGTCGTGCACCGTGTGTTCCCAGATCAGCCCGCCGGCGCCGACGCCGGCGTTGTTGAAGACGACGTGCGGCACGCCGAAGCGCTCGCGCGGCGCGGCGCCCAGCGCCTCGACGTCGGGCGCCTTCGAGACGTCGACGCGCATCGGCAGCACCTGCGCGCCGAGGTCGCGGATCTCGTGCGCCGAGAGCTCGAGCGCCTCGGGCTGCACGTCGGCCATCACGACGCGCATGCCCTCGCGGGCGGCCAGGCGCGCCATCTCGAGGCCGAAGCCCGAGGCGGCGCCGGTGATGACCGCGGTGCGGCCGTGCAGGGTCTTCATCGTCGTCGTCTCCTCGTCTCGTGGTTTCCCGTCAGTGGCCGCGGGCACGCTCGATCAGGGCGTCGAACGGCAGGTCCGCGGGCAGCGTGCCGAACACGTCGCTGCCCTGGGACAGGCGGGCGCGGCAGTACGCCTCGGCCACCGGCGCCGGCGCGTGGCGCGCGAGCAGCGACGCCTGCACGAGCAGCGCGACGTCGCGCGCCAGCGCGCGGGCGGCGATCTCGTCGGCGGCGCCGTCCACGCGCGCCGGCAGCCCTTCGGCGAGACGGTCGAACGCCGGGTGCACGCCGCGCGCGGGCGCGAGCTCGCGTTCGAGCGCCGGCGCCGCGTCGGCGCTGCGCAGCGCGCGCAGCAGGTCGAGCGCCATGATGTTGGCCGCGCCCTCCCAGATCGAGTTCAGCGGCATCTCGCGGTAGATGCGCGCCATCACGCCCTCGCCGCCTTCCTCGACGTAGCCGTTGCCGCCGAGGCACTCCATCGCCTCCTGGCCGAAGTGGCTGCCGCGCTTGCAGACCCAGAACTTGGCGATCGGCGTCAGCACGCGGCGCAGCACGGCCTCGTGCTCGCGCTCGGGGTGGTCGGGCTGCTCGCTGCGGTCGACGCTGGCCGCCACGCGCAGCGCGAGCGCGGTGGCGGCCTCGCTCTCGAGCGCGAGGTCGGCGAGCACGTTCTTCATCAGCGGCTGCTCGGCGAGCTTCCTGCCGAACGCGGCGCGGTGCGCCGTGTGGTGCAGCGCGAGCGTGAGCGCCGCGCGCATCAGCCCCGCGGTGCCGAGCGCGCAGTCCAGCCGCGTCAGCGCGCCCATGGCCAGGATCTGCGGCACGCCGCGCCCCTCGTCGCCGATGCGCCACGCGAGCGCATCGTGGAACTCGACTTCGCTGCTCGCGTTGGCGTGGTTGCCGAGCTTGTCCTTCAGGCGCTGGATGCGCAGCGCGTTGACCGAGCCGTCGGGCAGGATGCGCGGCAGGAAGAAGCAGCTCAGGCCGCCGGGTGCCTGCGCGAGCACGAGGTGGGCGTCGCACATCGGCGCCGAGAGGAACCACTTGTGGCCGGTGATGCGGTAGCGCTCGCCCCAGGGGTCGTCGCCGTCGCGCTCGGCGCGCGTCGTGTTGGCGCGCACGTCGGAGCCGCCCTGCTTCTCCGTCATCCCCATGCCGAGCGTGACCGCGGCCTTGCGCTGGAACGGCACGAAGCGCGGGTCGTAGTCGGTGGCGACGATCTTCGGCATCCACGCCTCGGTGACGCCGGCGTTGGCGCGCAGCGCGGGCGTCACGGCGTAGCTCATCGACACCGGGCACAGCACCGACGGCTCGCACTCGGTGAACAGCATGAACGCCGCCGCGCGCTCGACGTGCGCGCCGGCGCCGCGCGCCCAGGGGCTGCCGTGCAGGCCGTGGCGCAGTGCGCTGCGCAGCAGCGCGTGGTAGCTGGGGTGGAAGTCGACCTGGTCGAGGCGGTGGCCGAAGCGGTCGTGCGTGCGCAGCACCGGCCGGTGGACGTTGGCCAGCCGGGCGTGTTCGAGCATCGGCGCCGAGCCGAACTCGACGCCCATCGCCGCGAAGTGCGCGGCGTCGAACCCCGGGTGGTGGTACGCCAGCGCGTCGCGCAGCGGGCGGTTGGCGGCGAAGACGTCGTGGTCCGCCAGCGGCGGGACCTGGTTCGTGACTTCGTGGGTGACCAGACTCATCGGGCCTCCGGGCGCAGCATCTCGACGTGGGGAATGCCGTCTTCGAGGTAGTCGGCGCCGACGGCGACGAAGCCGAATTCCTCGTAGAAGCGGCGCAGCCGCGACTGCGCGCTGATGCGCACGCCCTGCCCGGGCCACCACCGCGCGGCGCCGGCGAGGCCCTCGGCCATCAGCAGGCGGCCGAGGCCCTGCCCGCGCACCTCGGGCGCCGTGATCACGCGGCCGATCGAAGGCTCGGCGTACTTGACGCCAGGGTCGACGAGGCGCAGGTACGCCTGCAGCGTGCCGGCGGCGTCGCGGCCGAGCAGGTGCCAGCTCGCGACGTCGGCACCGTCGGTGTCGAGGTAGACGGCCTGCTGCTCGATCGAGAACACGCGCCCGCGCAGCTGCAGGGCGTCGTACAGGGCGCGCACGCCCAGGTCGTCGAATCGCGCCCAGACCCAGTGCAGCATCGCCATCAGACAAGCTTGACGAGCTGCTTGCCGAAGTTGCGGCCCTTGAGCAGCCCGAGGAAGGCCTCGGGCGCGTTCTCGAGGCCGTGCGCGATCGTCTCGCGGTACTTCAGCCGGCCGCTGGCGACCATGCCGCCGAGCTCCTTCAGCGCCGCAGGCCACAGGTCCATGCGTTCGCTGACGATGAAGCCCTGCACCTTCAGTCGCGACACGAGGATCAGCGCCGGGTTGGCCATCGGGATCGGCTGGCCGTCGTAGCCGCTGATCATGCCGCACATCGCGATGCGGCCGAACGCGTTCATGCGCAGCATCACGGCGTCGAGGATCACGCCGCCGACGTTCTCGAAGTAGCCGTCGATGCCGTCCGGGCAGGCCTCCTTCAGCGCCCGCGCCAGCGACTTCAAGTCGCCGTGCGCCTTGTAGTCAATGCAGGCGTCGAACCCGAGCGCGCCGGTGACGTAGGCGCACTTCTCGGGCCCGCCGGCGATGCCCACCGCGCGGCAGCCGCGCGCCTTCGCGAGCTGGCCGACGACGCTGCCCACGGCGCCGCTGGCGGCGCTGACGACGACCGTCTCGCCGGCCTTGGGCTCGACGATCGTGTGCAGGCCCACCCAGGCCGTGACGCCCGGCATGCCCACCGCGCCGAGGTAGGCCGACAGCGGCACGTGCGTCGTGTCGACCTTCTGCAGCACGCCGCGCTGGTGCCGCTCGACGAGCTGGTACTGCTGCCAGCCGCCCATGCCGACGACCTGGTCGCCGACCGCGAAGTTCGGGTTGCGCGAGGCGATCACCTCGCCCGCGGTGCCGCCGATCATCACCTCGCCGAGCGGCTGCGGCTGGGCGTAGCTCCTGCCCTCGTTCATGCGCCCGCGCATGTACGGATCGAGGCTCAGGTAGTGGATGCGCACCAGCACCTGGCCGTCGGCGAGCGCGTCGGGGTCGACGGTCGAGGTCTGGAGGCGGAAGTTGTCGACCGTGGCCTCGCCGGCGGGGCGCGAGGCGAGCACGATCTGCTGGTTGACGAGGGCGGTCATCGGGGGGTCTCCGGTGCGGCGGGCGGGGGAGGTTTCGGCGCGCGGGCGCGGCTCGCCAGCGCGCGCACGACCTTGAACGTGCCGGTGGCGTGGGCGCACAGGCGGGCGTCGGCGTCGAACACCGACGCCTCTGTGAACGCGAGCGTGGCCGTGCGGTGCAGCAGCCGGCCGCGCGACGTGAGGCGGCCTTCGGCCGGGCGCATGAACGTCGTCTTCATCTCGACGGTGACGACGCCCGGCGCCTGCCGCGGGTCGTCGGCCAGCGCGCTGCGCGCGGCCTGCGCCATCGCGACGTCGAGCATCGTCATCAGCACGCCGCCGTGCGCGACCGCGAACGAGTTCAGGTGCGCCTCGGCGAGGTCGACGCGGATCTCGGCCTGGCCGCCGCCGAACGCGTGCAGTTCGAGCCCGAGCTGCTCGACGAACGGGATGCGCAGCGGAAAGCCCGGCCGTGCCGCAGCGTCCATGCTCAACCGCTGTGCACGGCGCTGACGCCGCCGTCGATCGCGAGGACCTGGCCGGTGATGTGCTTGCCGGCGGCGCAGGCGAACAGCAGCGCCGCGCCCTTGAGGTCGTCGTCGTCGCCCAGGCGCCGCAGCGGCGCGGCGGCGGCGAGCTTGTCGGCGCCGTGCTGCGCGATCACGCCGCGCGTCATCCGGCTGGGGAAGAAGCCCGGCGCCAGCGCATTGACCGTGATGCCGTACGGCCCCCACTCGCCGGCCAGCGTGCGCGTGAAGTTGACCGCCGCGCCCTTGCTGGTGCCGTAGGCGATGAACTTCATGTCGAGCGAGCCGGCCAGCCCCGCGATCGAGGCGACGTTGACGATGCGCCCGTAGCGGCGCGGGATCATGCTCGCCTTGCCCACCGCCTGCGAGAACAGGAACATGCTGCGCACGTTCAGGTTCATCACCTTGTCCCAGGCGTCGAGCGGGTGGTCCTCGGCCGGGGCGCCCCAGGTCGCGCCGGCGTTGTTGACCAGGATGTCGATCGGGCCCAGGCGCTGCAGCGTCTCGCCGACGACGCGCTGGATGTCGTCGGGCACGCTCGAGTCGGCGGCGACCCAGCGCGCGTCGATGCCCCTGCCGCTCAGGTGCGCCGCGGCCTCCTCGAGGTCGGCCGCCTTGCGCGAGGTCAGCATCACCTTGGCGCCGGCCTCGCCGAGCGCCTCGGCGATCTGCAGGCCGAGGCCGCGCGAGCCGCCGGTGACGAGCGCGATGCGCCCGGTGAGGTCGAACAACTGCTGGACGGGGGTGCTCATGGGGTGCGTCTCCTGGTGTCACGCCGCTGCGCCGGCGCAGGCTCAGCGGGCGGGGTCCTTCATGCGAGAGCGTACGACGATCAGCACCGCGCCGGCCACCGCGACGATGCCGCCGCCCGCGATCAGCGTCCAGCCCAGCGGCACGTGCGCGCGCCCGACGAAGATGCCGAGCATCAGCGCGAGCAGGCCGCCGTAGATCAGCACCCAGGCCAGCGTCTCGACGGTGATGGGCTTCATGCGCCGCCGCCGCTCAGAACCAGGCCGGGTCCAGCTGCCGGCACACCGCCTCGCGCGTGGCGACGACGGCGAGCCAGGCGTCGACCTTCGGCAGCTCGTAGGCGTAGAAGTACCGTGCCGCGGCGAGCTTGCCGTGCTTGAGCGCGCCGTCGGGCAGGCGACGTGCGGCCAGCGCGACGTCGAGCCAGATCCACGCCAGCACGACGTGGCCGAAGGCCTGCAGGTACGGCGTCGCATTCGCCAGCGCTTCCTCGGGCACGCCGGTGGCCCACGCGGCCTTCGTCGCCGCGCCGACCTTCTGCAGCGCGCCGGCGAGCGCGTT
>CALIDR010000077.1 GCA_938022295.1 uncultured Burkholderiaceae bacterium | reverse complement strand
CTGCCGGCCGGCCGAAGTGCCGGCGCCGCTGGCGGCTTGGCTGGCCGGCGTGCCGCCCGCGGACGATCCCGAAGTGGACCTGCCGCCGCTGGACGAGCCCCAGCTGCACACGTTCGTCGCCTCGATCGAGCTGCCGGCCATCGACGCCGCCGCCTGGAGCGCCGCGCTGGCACGGCACTGCGGCGGCCGTCCGCTGGACGTGCTGCAGGTGCTGCGCGCGCTGCACGAGCGCGACGAGCTCGCGCAACCGCAACCGCCGGCGGCGCTGCCGGTGCCGCGCGAAACCGTGCGGCAGCTGTCGCGGCGGCTCGCGCAGCTCGACCCTGCTGCCGAGCAGCTCGCGTTCGTTGCCGCGCTGGCCGGGCCGGACTTCGACGCCGAGCTGGCGTGCCGCCTGACGCGCCGCGACGCCGGCGAGCTGGTCGGCCCGTGGCGGCGACTCGAGGCGCTGGGCATCCTCGACGGCGCCGCCGTCAGCCACGAACTTGTCCGCCAGGCGTTGCTCGACGCGCTGCCGGCGCCGCTGGCGCCACCGCTGCACCGCGGCATCGCGGAGGCGATGGCCGCCGCCGGCCGCTCGCCGGCGCGCCGCGCGCGGCACTGGGAAGCCGCGGGCGACTGGGCCCGTGCGGCGCACGACAGCGTTCAGGCCGCCGACGAGGCCGCCGCCGTGGGCATGCAGCCCGAAGCGCGCGACCTGCTGCAACGCGCTGCCGACCTGTTCGAACGCGCCGGCGACGCGCCGGCCGCGTTCGACGCCCGCTGGCGCGCCGGCCGGCTCACGCTCGCCTGCGACTCGGCCGCGGCCGCGCAGCAGGTGGCCGCGCGCGTGCTGGCCGAGGCCGCCGACGACCGCCGGCGCTGCCTCGCGCTGTGCCCGAGCGCGGCCGTGCGCACCGAGCAGCACGACGCCGCCGCGCTCGACGACGCCGACCAGGCGCTGGCCGCGGCACGCGACGACCCGGCACTCGGCGCCCGCGCGCAGCTGCGCCGCGCCGCGGCGCTGCAGCTCGTCGGCCGGCCGCACGAGGCGCTGGTGCTGCTCGACGCCCTCGACGCCCCGGGCAGCCCCCTGCCGGCCGAAGAGGCGCCGGATGCCGGCGACCTGCGCGCGCTCGTGCTGGCGGCGGTCGGACAACGCCGCGCCGCGCTGCAGCGCTACGTCACGGGCCATCGCGACGCGCTCGCCCGCCACGACCTCGCCCGCGCCGCCGAGCGCCTCGGCAACGCCGCCGTGCAGCTGTGCTACCTGTGCCGGCCGCACGACGCGATCGACGCCTGCGAGCAGGCGGTGGCGCTGTCGCGGCGCGCCGGCATCGAGGTCGGCTACGTGCTGGTCGACGAGATGACGCTCGCCGGCGCCTACCAGGACGTCGGCCGGTTCGACGCCGCGCTGGCGCTGGCCGAGCGCGTCGCCGACGAGCTGCGCACGCGCGGCTACGTGGCCTGGGCGATCAATGCCGACAACGGCCTGGCGGGACTGTTCACCGTGCTCGGCCGGCCCGACCTCGCGCGCAAGCGGCTCGGCGACGTGCCTGCCGACGCGCCGACCTGGGCCCGCGCGCTGCGCGGCGCCTCGCGCGCGCGGCTCGACGCGCTGGGCGGCCGCCCGCCGCTGGCGGCACTGCGCGAGGCGATGGCGATGTTCGACGCCGGCGGCGCGATGCCCAACCCCTACGCGCTGCGGCGCACCGAGCTCGAGCTCGCGCGCTGGAGCGAGCCCGCCGCCGCGATCCCCATGGCCACGACCTGCCGCGAGTGGGCGACGGCCCACGAGCACGAGGCGATGTGGCGCCAGGCGTCGATGGTGGCGATCGACGCCCGGGTGCGCGCCGGCGCCGCCGACGCGGCGGCGCACGACGCCGACGAACTGCGCGGGCGGATGGCGGCCGACGGCGACGAACCGCAGGCCTACGGGTTCTACCTGCCCGAGCTGTGGTGCACCCTCGCCGCGGCGTGGGACGCCGCCGGGCGCCGCGACGATGCCGACGCCGCCGCCGCGCGCGGCGCGGCGTGGGTGCGCGAGCGTGCCGCCCGCCACGTGCCGCCCCTGTTCCGCGACACCTTCCTGACCCGCAATCCGACCAACCGGGCGCTGCTGGTGCGTGCCGCGGGCGTGCAGCCGGTGTCCCGATAACGCCCGGGTAACGCCGGCTGCGTAGCATCTCCAGGTCCAGGAGGGAGTCCGACATGCCACGCACGAACCACCCCCGCCGGGCGGCCCGGCCGCTCACCCGTCTGACCCCGCTGGCCGCCGCACTCGGCATGCTCGCTGCGCCCGGCGCCGGCGTGGCCGTCGACCGAACCTGGTTCGGGGGCAGCGGCGACTTCGAAAGCGCCGTCAACTGGTCTCCGGGCGGCGTTCCGGACGCGAGCGACCGCGCCATCATCAACGGCGGTACGGCTACGCTGGACTCGGCGCGGCTCGTCCAGGGATTGCGCCTGACCGGTGGCGGGCTTCGAGGGATCGGGGACCTGAGCGCTTCGGGCCTGGTGGAGTTCACGGGGGGCCAGATCGGCGGCTTCGGCGGCCAGGTCATCGCCAACGGCGGGCTGGCCATCTCCGGCAACGCCTCCAAGACGCTGGGCGCCTCCAACGGCACCGCCTCCAGCGGCATCGTCAACAACGCCGCAGCCACCTGGAGCGGC
>CALIDR010000076.1 GCA_938022295.1 uncultured Burkholderiaceae bacterium | reverse complement strand
GCGACCCGCACCTGTCGGAGTACCTGCCGGCGCGCTGGCAGGGCCGGGTGTGGCTGTCGGGCTTCACCGGCTCGATGGGCACGCTCGTCGTCACGCCGACCGAAGCGGCCCTGTTCGCCGACAGCCGCTACTGGGTGCAGGCCGAAGTCGAGCTCGAAGGCACCGGCATCGCGCTGGTGAGGATCCCCACCGGCGCGGCGACGCACCACGTCGACTGGCTCGCCAGCCGCGTCAAGCCCGGCGAGACGGTGTGCGTCGACGGCCAGGTGCTCGGCCTCGCGGCGGCGCAGCAGCTGAAGGGCGCGCTCGAGAAGGCGGGCGCCGTGCTGCGCACCGACCTGGACCTGCTCGCCGAGGCGTGGGACGACCGCCCGCCGCTGCCCGCCGCGCCCGTCTACGAGCACCGCCCACCGCACGCGGCCGTCGCCCGCGCGGCCAAGCTCGCCCAGGTGCGCGAGGCGATGGCGCGCCTCGGCGCCACGCACCACCTCGTCAGCACGGTCGACGACGTCGCGTGGATCACCAACCTGCGCGGCGCCGACGTCGACTACAACCCCGTCTTCCTCGCCCACCTGCTCGTCGACGCCGCCGGCGCGACGCTGTTCGTCGGCGCCGGCAAGGTCGATGCCGCGCTCGCCGCCGCGCTCGCCGCCGACGGCGTCCGTGTGGCCGACTACGCCGACGCCGCGGCGGCGCTGGCCGCGCTGCCGGCCGGATCGACGCTGCTGCTGGACCCCAAGCGCGTCACGCTCGGCCTGCGCGAGGCGGTGCCCGCGGGCGTGAAGGTCGTCGAGGCGGTGAACCCGAGCACGCTCGCCAAGAGCCGCAAGACCGACGCCGAGGCGGCATTCGTGCGCGAGACGATGATCGAGGACGGCGTGGCGATGTGCCGCTTCTACGCCCGCTTCGAGGCTGCGCTGGCCGCCGGCGAGCGGCTCACCGAGCTCACCGTCGACGAGTGGCTCACCGCCGAGCGCGCGCGGCGCCCCGGCTTCGTCGGCCCGAGCTTCCCGACGATCGCCGGCTTCGCCGCCAACGGCGCGATGCCGCACTACCGCGCCACGCCCGCCGCCCACGCCGCGATCGAGGGCGACGGGCTGCTGCTGATCGACTCCGGCGGCCAGTACCTCGGCGGCACGACCGACATCACGCGCGTGTGGCCGGTGGGCACCGTCGGCGACGCCGTGCGCCGCGACGTCACGCGCGTGCTGCAGGGCACGATCGCGCTCAGCCGCGCGCGCTTCCCGCGCGGCACGCTGTCGCCGGCGCTGGACGCGCTCGCTCGCGCGCCGCTGTGGGCCCACGGGCTCGACTTCGGGCACGGCACCGGCCACGGCGTGGGCTACTTCCTCAACGTGCACGAGGGCCCGCAGTCGATCAGCCGCGCCGCGCCCGAGCCGGCGATGGCGATGGAGCCGGGCATGATCACGTCGATCGAGCCCGGGCTGTACCGCCCCGGGCGCTGGGGGGTGCGCATCGAGAACCTCGTGCTCGCTGTGCCCGCGCCGATCGACCCGGCCGAGGAGTTCGGCGAGTTCCTCGAGTTCGAGACGCTGACGCTGTGCCCGATCGACACCCGCACGCTCGACCGCGGGCTGCTGCGCGCCGACGAGATCGACTGGCTGAACCGCTACCACGCGACGGTGCGCGGCCGCCTCGCGCCGCGCCTGGACGGCACGGCGCTGGCCTGGCTGCTGGCGCGCACCGCGCCGCTGTGACGGCCCCCAGGGCCGGGCTGCGCCCGGCCCACCCCCCGCGGGGGTCGAGGAAGCCTGGGGCGGCCCGGCGCTTCCTCGAGACGGCCCCCAGGGCCAGGCTGCGCCCGGCCCGCCCCCCGCGGGGGTCGAGGAGGCCTGGGGCGGCCCGGCGCTTCCTCGAGACGCCGCCGCGGCTCAGCCGCGGATGAACTTCAGCACCTGCTGCATCGTCGCCGCGTCCTCGTCGAAGCCGCCGTGCGTCGTCGCGGCGCTCTTCGGGCCCGGCGCGCGGTGCAGCACCGCGTGTTCCAGCCCGTCCAGCACGGCCCTGGCGTCGCGCTCGAGGCCGAGGATCGGCACCCGGCTGCCGCCTTCGAACGACTCGCTGACGAGGTACAGCAGCGAGCGCCGGTAGGGCTGGCACGTCGGGTCGTCCTCCTCGGCGCGCTCGGTCAGCGAGAACTGCTGGTAGCGGCCGATGCGCCCCTTTTTCAGCAGCGGCACCACGGTGCGCTCGAACGTGTCGACGCGCACCGCCGGCGCGAGGAAGCTCACCGACTCGAAGCGCATCCCGTCCTCGACGCCGCGCTCGAGCATCAGGCTGCCGACGATGCTGCCCGCCGAGTGGCCGACGAAGTGCATCCGCACGTCCTTGTTCTTCACGTGGTGCTTGAAGTGGCGGTACAGCAGCACGGCGCCGGCCTGCCGGTCGTCGGCCACGCCGTCGCGGTACAGGCTGATCGCGTCGGCGTTCTGCTTCATCTCGCCCCACAGCGCCGTGCCCGGCCTGGCGAGCCAGCGCTCCAGGCGCCGGTTCCACCAGCGCTCGATCGCCGCCCCCGCGGCCGTCGTGCGCGGCACGCCGCGCGCGGCGTCGGCGACCAGGCCCTTCAGCGTCGACCAGAAGTCGGTCTCCCACATCAGGAACACCGGGAAGATCCGCCGCTCGTAGAGGAACGGGATCCACCGCGCGGCCACCTCGGCGGCCGCTTTCTCGCCCACGAGCCCGCCGTGCGCGAACACGCACACGTCGACGGTGCCGTCTTCCAGCCCCCACTCGCGCCGGGCGCGGGCGAGCTGCACGTCGGCGATCGCGCGCACGTCGTCGGGCGTGGTGCGGAACTCGCCGCTGTTGCTCAGCGCCCCGTTGTTGCCCATGTTGAGGACGAACGGCGCCAGCTCGCGGTGGCGCAGCACCTCGCTGGCGGCGAGCACGACCTTGCCGGTGCGGCGGTCGCGGCGCAGCGATTCGGCGCGCGCGAGCTCGCGGTGGTCCTGCGTGACGACGCCGAGCTGCGCCACCCAGCAGTCCATCGCGTTGGCGAGCCAGTCGTCGTAGGTCAGCACGGCGTAGCCGTGCGAGCCCCACGCCGGGCCCCACGAGTTCTGGATCAGGAAGCCGCGCTCGTTGTAGCCGACGATCGCGAACGCGTGGCCGGGGTGCTCGGCCTCGCCGCCGCGCACCGGGATCTCCCACACCTCGTCGAAGCCGCTCGGGCGCTGCGCCATCGGCTCGCACTCGATGCCCTCGTCCCAGCCGCTGTGGCAGCCGCAGCTGACGTAGAGGATGCCGACCTCGTTGAGCGCGGCGTGCATGTCCGGCAGCTGGTTCGGCGCGATGCGGTAGTACGCGCCCAGCGGCCGGCGCACCGCGTCGTACCACCAGTCGTCCTCGATGCGGTCGGCCGCCGGCGGCATCTCGAGCGCGTCGAACAGGTCCAGCCGGCTCGCGCCGTGCTTGAACCAGCCCTTGAGCGCACCGCGCAGGCTCGACCCCTCGTCGGCCTTCGAGCCCGGGAACTCGTCGTAGCGGCGCGCCATCGAGTACAGCATGTACGGGCTGATCGCCGGCGCCGCCTCGCGCCCGGCCTTGCGCAGCAGGTGCTCGACGACGAGCGACAGCGCGAAGCCGGTGCAGGCGTTCGTCTCGCCCTGGTCCTTGACCGGCAGCCCGACCTCGGGAAACAGCGTCGCGTGCGGCGTGACGGCCACGCTCGGCGTGTACCAGCGATCGCGGAAGTCGATCGCGTCGGGGCGGGCGACGCGCTTCCACGCGGGTGGGGTGCGCTGGCGGCGGGCGGCGCTTCCGGTGGCGGATGCGCTGCACTTCTTCGCGGTCGACTTGGTCGGCATGTCGGCTCCCTCCGTGCGGTGGATGGCAAGGGCGAATGATCGGCCCGGCGACGCTGCGCAGCCATCGCTGGCAGGGCGAGGCACCCGTCAGACGGGCCCATTCTGGCGCTGCGGTGCCGCTGCATGGTCTGCCTGCGGCTGCAAGGACCGGATGACGTGCTGCAGCCGCCCGGCCAGCGCGCGCGAGTTCGGCGCGTTGCGGCGCAACGGCTGCGGCAACTCCAGCAAGTCCTGGGCGCAGGCGACGGGAGGCGGAGCGCCACCCCGGGTGGTTTGGCTGCCGCCAGCGGCGCAGAGTTTGGCGAGGCAGGTGCGCAAACGCTCTTCGATCGCCGCGCCGCGGCTTGCCCACGACCGGGCTTCCGACCCGCTGACACGGGTGCCGGCCTCGCAGCAGTCGGCCCTCTTGCGTTCGTCCTCGATGCACTGGGCCAGCCGTTCGAAACCGGTGGCCACGATCGCTTTCCAGTCGCGCGTGTCGGGCTCGGTTTCGCGCGCCGGCCCGCGGCTCGTCGCCCCGATCGCCGCCGCGGCGGTCAGTGCCTTGCGCACGATGCCGGCATTGCGGGCGAGCATCAGTGCGAAGCTCGCCACCAGCTCGAGGTCCTGCCGCTGAGCGGTCGTCGGTGTTCCGGGCGTGCTCGGGCCGGCCTTGTCGAGTCGGCCGATCGCGCGTTCGACCACGAGTCGGTCCGGTGCGGTCGGCAGCAGGCCGCATCGGACGAGCTCGCCGAACACGTCCACCTTTCCCGGTTCGCCGGCGAACCCGACGAGCCACTCGACGAAGTAGCGCCTGATCACGCCGCGGTGGTCGGACGGGCGACGCAGCGTCGGTGACCGGTCGCGCCAGCGCAAGCGGCTCTTGTCGGTGACCTCGATCAGCGATTCCTCGCCCCACAGCGCCGCGTCGAGCAGGGCGGGCGACGGTTTCACCAACCCGGCCGCGCGGACGCGATCCTGACCCCCGCGATGCAACGCCAGCCACGCCTGTTCGAACGGATTGCCGGCCGCGCCGTCCTGCGGGCCCAGCATCGCCGCCATCGCCTTGACGCGTTCGAACAGGAACGCGATCTCGTCGGCCGAGAACAGACCCGAAGCATGCGGATCTCGCGTCGCGGAGCTGTCCGCGACGACGGGGTCCAGGTCGACGCGCCTGCGCAGGTCGTCGGCAAACTTCTGGCGGCCGGGTCCGTCGCTCAGGTCGATGCTGGCGCCCGCGTCTTCGCGATCACGCTCGCGCCAGCGGCGCGGCAGGTAGTACAGCGCGTCGTAGAGCACCTGCCGGTGCCGGGTGCTGCGCCCGATCCAACTCGCGACCGGCTCGTCGGCCAGCTGCAGCTCGATCGCGAGCTGGAACGTCAGTTCGGCGCGCCAGCGGCGGTCGCTGCGCAGTTCGCCCGCATCGATCGGGTCGGCACCGTCGCGCACCGGCAGCGCGGCGAGTTCGCGCTGCAGCTTCAGCGCGTTGAACTCGCCACGGTGGCGCAGTGCCCAGCGGAGAATCTCGACCGATTCGGCAACACTGGTGGCCGCGCCCGACTCGATCGCTAGCCTCTGCTCGAGGTACGCATCGACGTCGCCCGGCGTGTACTCGACGAACAGGCGGTGCATGAAGTACGAGAACGATCGGCCGAGCGGCTGTTCGCGCTCGGCGCGCAGCAACTGCTCGTAGTACGCGCGGTCGACGATCAGGCAGGTCAGCGCCAGCTCGGCGAAGACCTTCTTGAAGTCGCGGATCAGCGGCTCCATCAGGTCCCACAGGTCGTCGACCTTGTCGAGTTCGTCGATGACGAACACCGGCGCGATGCCGGCCGCGCGCAGGCGCTCGAGCAGCGCCGGCACGACGCGGTCCAAGGTCTGCACCGACAGGTCGGGCACGAACGTGCGGTCGATCTGGCGGCTTCGCTTCTCGCTGCGCGAGGACGTCCAGCGCGTACCGGCGGCCGCCAGGAAGTACGCCGCGACACCGGCGGCCGCGCCGGGCAGGCCGCTGTGCACCGCCGCGCCGGCGCCCACGGCCGCGCCGGCGAGCAGCGGCAGCGCCGATTGCGCGAGGTCGAGCCTGGCGCTGTCGAAGCCCACCTGACCGTTGCGCTGCGCCTCGTGGCTCTGATGGTGGTTGTCGGTCTCGCGCAGCTCGCCGGCGATGCGCTGGTAGACGTGGCCGATGCCGGTCAGCGCGACCAGCTCGCGCAGCCCCTGATCGGGGGGACGCTGCTCGCCGGCTGCGGTGCGACCGTCACCCTTTCGATTGCGGGAAAAGAGCACGCCGCTGTCGAGGGCACCGGCCAGCGCCCAGAACTCGCGCAGCCGCGCGGGGCCCGGGGCCTCCGTGATCTCGATCTCGAACTGCGCCGCGAGCTCGGCACGGCCCGGTGCGACGTGCGAGGCGTCGGCCACGTTCAGCACGTGGTGCCGATACGCGCGCACGAATTCGCCGACCACGGCGCGGTGCAGCGCCAGCAACGCCAGCTTGAGGACCGACTCGCCCCATTCGGCGCCTGTCGGCGGTCGGCGGTGCGAGGGGCCGCCGTCGACGAGCGCCGGGGCGTGCAGGTACGCGGGCACCGCCAGCCGCAGCCCGCCTTCGTCCGCGCACGCGTGCCGCAGGCGCAGCAGGGCCGCGTCGACCACCGTCGTCTTGCCCGATCCGCGGTGCCCGGCGACGAGGAACGAGCGGCCCTCGATCTCGTTGGCGCAGTAACGACGCAACTCGCGTTCGAGTTCGCGGCTGGCCCCCGACGGCATCAGCAACGTCTGTTGCGAGCCGAGCCGACGATGATCTCGCGCGAGCAATGACCGCGGCTCCTGCGCGCCGCGGATGACCAGATGCATGACGCCTCCCGCCCGCTGTCACCGTGCCGCCGTGGCAACGGCCATCGGCGGCCACACGGCCCAGGCCAGCACGGCAGAACAGAGGAACAGCGCCGCGGCAAGAAGCCCGAAGGCCGCCGGCCGCCCCAGCCAGTTCGCCCGCGCCTCGCCACCGAAGCCGCCCCAATGGCGCAGCGTCGGCGCCGAAGCCATGCCGGTGCCGGCCATCGAACCGGCGCCGGCGATGAGCGCCAACGCGAACAGCGACGGGGCCACCAACCGCGCGACGCCGGCGAGCTTGTCGTCCGCCGGTGGTTGAGGCGGCGGGTGGTCGCGCGATCCGCCGTCCTGCATCGACCGGCGCAGCGCTTCTGCCTGCGCGCGCACGTGGTCGGCGTGCGCACGCAGCAGCTCCGCTTCGGCCTGCTGCAGCAGCAGGGGCGTCGGGCGCGCCTCGCCGGTCGGCGGCGCGCAGACGGCCTCGACACGCACCTCCAAGGGCGGCGGTGCCGGCGGACGCGGCACCGGGCGCACGACCCGCGTCTGGCAGCAGCACGCTGGCGGCGTGGCCACCGACGGCACGCCCGCCGACGGCGCGGTGCCCGGCGGCAGCTCGGCGCGGCCGGCGGTGGTGTCGACGCGATCACGCATCACCGCTGGCGCATGGGCCGCGGTGACAGGCCCGGCGCCGTCGTCTTGCGGCACCGGCGCGCCTTCGTAGGCCACGGCACCGTGGACGAACATGCCCACGCAGACACCGCGCAAGAGCCACCCGATTGCCGACATCGTCCATCTCCGGCCACGACCGCTGCGGCGATGTTCGGCGCCGCCGACCCGCCGGTCATCACCCCGATGGTGGACGGGGCAGCCGCGATGCCCGCAGCGTTGGCGCCGATCGGACGCCGCCCGGGGGACGCCGCCGAGTTCGGCGGGCGCCCGTGCCCCACTCAGCGCCTGTCGATCTCGCCCAGCGTGCGCAGCGCCGCGTCGTGCCACACGGAGTCGCCTTCGCGGCGCACCGCGGCGGCCACGGCACGCTGGGCGGCCTCGCGTGCCGCGTCGCGCTCGCCGAGCGCGAGCCGGGCGTGCGCGAGGTTGTGCCACGCCGCGGCGCTGTCGTGTCGGCGCGCTGCGTCGGCGAACACGGCGGCCGCGGCGCGCGCGTCGCCGGCGGCGAACAGCGCGTTGCCGTGGCCCACCGCGGCGACGAGGCTGCCGGGCCAGCGCGCGTGCACCGCGGCCCACGTCGCGCGCACCGCCTGCGGCGGCGCGACGCGCTCGAAGCCGAGCGCCGCCTGAACCGCCTCGTGCTCGTCGGCGCTGGCGGGCAGCCGCCCGGGCGGCAGCGCGACGAAGGCCCAGTGCCCGCCGCGCGCCCAGGTGTGCTCGAACGTGGCCAGCCGCAGGCGCTGGCGCGGCTCGTCGCCGCTGCGCAGCAGCAGTTCGCCGGCACCGAGGTCGTGGCCGATCACCACCGCGTAGTGCCAGCGCGGCGCGGCGGCCAGGCCGAGGTTCAGCAGCACGACGACCGGGTGGCCGGCGTCGACTTCGGCCAGCAGCGCAGCGAGCGTGCCGGGCAGCCGCACCGCGACCAGCCCCTGCCGCCGCGCCGCGGCGAGCATCTCGACCTGCAGCGCGCCCTCGCGCGCCGGCACGAACACCTGGTCGGCGATCGCCTCGGGCGTCACCGCGACGCCGGCCGCACCGGCGGCCATCGCCAGCGACGCCGGCCCGCAGTGGAAGCGCTGCTGCGCGAAGTACGGCACCTGCGTCAGCTCCACCGGCGCGCGCCCGGTGCCGGCAGCCAGCAGCGCACGCGACTGCGGCGCCCCGATCGACGCACAGCCCGCCGCCAGCGCGGCGGCGAGCAGCGCCGCGGCCAGCGGCGTGCGGCCGCGCACCGCTCAGCGCACCGGGCGCGTGAAGGGGAAGACCTTCGTCAGCCCGAGGATGTCGGTCACGAGCAGCAGCACGAAGAGGAAGACGATCGCGCCGAGCACGTCGCCCCCGGCCGGCGCGCTGTCGATGTGCGCCGCGAGTTGCGCCGCCTCGGCGTCGGTCAGCGCCGCCACGCGCTCGCGCGCCGCGTCGGGCGACACGCCGCGCGCGCGCAGCGCCTCGGCGACCTCGGCGCGGTCGAGCTGCGCGAGCAGGCTGCGGTGTGCGGGCGACGTCGCCGCCTGCGCCGCGGCGACCTGCTCGGCCGACACCAGCCCCGGCGGTGCGGCGTGCACGAGGCTCGCGTGCATCAGTGCCGCGGCAGCGGCGGTGGCGATCAGGCGTCGCGGGGTGGACATGCGGTCGTCTCCGGATTCGACGGGTGCGCGATCGTAACAACGCCGTGACAGGCGATGTGACCGGATGCAAGCGCGCGGGGCGGGCCGGGCGCAGCCCGGCCCTGGGGGTTTCATTTCAACGCCCGGAACCGCAGCCGGTGCGGCCGCGCACCTTCCTCGCCCAGGCGCTTGACCTTGTCGGCCTCGTATTCCTGGTAGTTGCCGTCGAAGAACACCCACTGGCTGTCGCCTTCGGCGGCCAGGATGTGGGTGGCGATGCGGTCGAGGAACCAGCGGTCGTGGCTGATCACCAGCACGCTGCCGGCGAACTCCAGCAGCGCGTCCTCGAGCGCGCGCAGCGTCTCGACGTCCAGGTCGTTGCTCGGTTCGTCGAGCAGCAGCACGTTGCCGCCCTTGGCCAGCGTCTTGGCCAGGTGCAGCCGCCCGCGCTCGCCGCCCGAGAGGTTCTTGACCAGCTTCTGCTGGTCGTTGCCCTTGAAGTTGAAGCGGCCCAGGTACGCGCGGCTGGGCATCACGAACTTGCCGACGACGATGTTGTCCAGCCCGCCCGAGACGTCCTCCCACACCGTCTTGTCGCCCTCCAGGCTCTCGCGGCTCTGGTCGACGAACGCCATCTTCACCGTCGGGCCGATCTTGATCTCGCCGCTGTCGGGCTTCTCGACGCCCTGGATCATGCGGAAGATCGTCGACTTGCCCGCGCCGTTGGGGCCGATGATGCCGACGATGGCGCCGGCCGGCACCTTGAAACTGAGGTTGTCGATCAGCAGCCGGTCGCCGAAGCTCTTGCTGACGCCCACGAACTCGATCACCTCGTGGCCCAGGCGCTCGGCCACCGGGATGAAGATCTCGTTGGTCTCGTTGCGCTTCTGGTACTCGACGTCGGAGAGCTCCTCGAAGCGCGCCAGCCGCGCCTTGCTCTTCGCCTGGCGGCCCTTGGGGTTCTTGCGCACCCACTCGAGCTCGCGCTTCATCGCCTTCGTGCGCGCGTCCTCGGTGCGCTGCTCGAGCTCGAGGCGCTTCTCCTTCTGGTCCAGCCAGGTGCTGTAGTTGCCCTCGTACGGGATGCCGCGGCCGCGGTCGAGCTCGAGGATCCACTGCGCCGCGTTGTCGAGGAAGTAGCGGTCGTGCGTGATGCCGACCACCGTGCCGGGGAAGCGCTTGAGGAACTGCTCGAGCCACTCGACCGACTCGGCGTCGAGGTGGTTCGTCGGCTCGTCGAGCAGCAGCATGTCGGGCTTGGACAGCAGCAGCCGGCACAGCGCCACGCGCCGCTTCTCGCCGCCCGAGAGGTTCTTGATCAGCGCGTCCCACGGCGGCAGCCGCAGCGCGTCTGCGGCGATCTCGAGCTGCAGGTCTGTGTTCTCGCTGCCGGCGGCGGCGATCTGCGCCTCGAGCTCGGCCTGCTCGGCGGCAAGCGCGTCGAAGTCGGCGTCGGGCTCGGCGTAGGCCGCGTAGACCTCCTCGAGCCGCTTCTTGGCCGCCAGCACGCCGCCGATGCCCTCCTCCACCGCCTGGCGCACCGTCTGCTCGGGGTTGAGCTCGGGCTCCTGCGGCAGGTAGCCGATCTTGATGCCCGGCATCGGGATCGCCTCGCCCTCGATGTCCTTGTCGAGGCCGGCCATGATCTTCAGCAGCGTGCTCTTGCCCGAGCCGTTGAGGCCGAGCACGCCGATCTTGGCGCCGGGGAAGAACGACAGCGAGATGTCCTTCAGGATCTGCCGCTTCGGCGGCACGATCTTGCCGACGCGGTTCATCGTGTAGACGTATTGGGCCATGGGGATTTCCGTCGCAAAGAGAAACGGCAGGCCCGCGCCTGCCATCGCATCTATTGTCGCCGCTGGGCCGGTTGGACGCCGGCGGCGCCCGGCGCGGCCCTATTTCACTGCCGGCGGCACGGCGCGGGCGATCGGCACGGCGGCGGGCACCGGCGGGGGCCACGGCGGGCCCGCGGCGTGATACAAGCCGCCTCGGCCATCGCCGGACGCTTTCGCCCGCGCCGGGCCGCCGCGATCCTCGCGACCCCTCCCTCACCCCCACCCGGTCCGCGCCCGGACCGATCGGAGCCCCACCATGTACCTCGAATCGCTCGGCAACGGCACGCTGCACAACGGCATCATCCGCATCGAAGGCAAGATCGTCGGCGGCGACGGCAAGGAACACGTCGTCGACCACCTCGTCTTCCCCGCCCAGCACGCCGGCCACATCATCCAGCAGCTCGACAAGATCCTGACCGAGCTCAAGAAGATGGTCGACGAGGCGGCGGGGCGCAAGCCGAACTGACGGCGTCGCATGGCTCGAGCGCGGCGCTGCGCCGCCAGCCGGCTTTGCCGCGGCCAGGACGGAAGCCAGCGTCGCATCGAGTTCGACTCTTTCTCGGACCTCCCGCGGGAGTGAACGGCGACGCGCGGCGTCGCCGCCTCGCTGCGAAATCGCGATGCGTTCCCGAGGACTCTGCTGCTCGTCGTTTCTACCGAGTCGAGCGTGGGCTCCGAGGTACCAGGCACGGCGATCGCCGGGAGCCACGCACGGTTGCCCGACCGCTCGAGCGATGGGTTCGCCTGGGCCTGTGCCGTCAACGGCACGGGCGGCACCGCGAGAACGCGTTTCGCTTTCGAAGACCTGGGCTGGTGGGGACACGTCACGGGCACACCCAGCAACGGCAGCCCCCGGTCGGTTCACCGCTCTGGCCAGCGCAGGCTTCGCCCGAGATCCTGCGATCGGCACCGCCCGGCCGCGCACTGATCGCGCATGGCGGCCTGCCGTTCTCGCCTGGCCTGCAGCGGGCCCTGATGTCGATCGACGCCAGTTTCACCGTCGTCGCCCATCGCCCCTGCGGCGGCAGAAGCCCGAGGACCGGCGACGAGGCGAAGGCTGTCGTCCCACCCCGTGCCAGCAAGCGCCGCACGGCGGGCCGCACCAGTAGCGGCAAGGCTGACGTGACGCTCGACCTCGTCACGGGTAACCCTAGACCCGGCAGTCGGCCGCTCGATCCCGTATGCAACCTGCTCTCGTGTCTGGTGTTTTCGCCCACGCGGACGGTCACCTCTTGGGTGAGGACACTGCGCACCCGATCGAGCCGCACTCGGACGCGCTGGCGGCGTTGCGAGCCCTGCGGGCCGCGGCGGGCGGGGTCGCCCGCCCGCTCGCCAGGCGAGAACCGTCCAGCGGACGGTTCTCGTCCGGGCTCGCCCTCGCGATGGCACGCGCCATCGCTGCGGTTCGGCCGTGCAGCCCGCGCCGGGGCGGGGACGCCCCGGC
>CALIDR010000075.1 GCA_938022295.1 uncultured Burkholderiaceae bacterium | reverse complement strand
GTGGTCGCCGCCCTGGATGTTCACCGCCTTCGTGAAGCCGCGCTCGAACTTGGCGATGTGGTAGGCGACGTCGGGCACGAAGTAGGTGTACGTGCCGTCGGACTTGCGCATCACGCGGTCCTTGTCGTCGCCGTACTCGGTGGTGCGCAGCCACAGCGCGCCGTCGGCCTCGTAGGTCTTGCCGGCGGCGATCAGGCGCTGCACGGTGGCCTCGACACGGCCGTCGGCGTACAGGCTCGACTCGAGGAAGTAGTGGTCGAAGCGCACGCCGAAGGCCTGCAGGTCCAGGTCCTGCTCGTGGCGCAGGTAGGCCACCGCGAACTGGCGGATCGCGTCGAGGTCGTCGGCGTCGCCCGAGGCGGTGAAGGTGCGGTCGTCGGCGCGCACCGTCTTCTTCGCCGCGTAGTCGGCGGCGATGTCGGCGATGTACTCGCCGTTGTACGCCGCCTCGGGCCAGCCGGCGTCGCCGGGCGCGAGGCCGCGCAGCCGCGCCTGCACCGACAGCGCGAGGTTGGCAATCTGCACCCCCGCGTCGTTGTAGTAGAACTCGCGCGCCACCTGCCAGCCCTGGCTCTCGAGCAGGTGGCAGATCGCGTCGCCGAGGGCGGCCTGGCGGCCGTGGCCGACGTGCAGCGGCCCGGTCGGGTTGGCGGAGACGAACTCGACGAGCACGCGCCGCCCGTCGGGCGGGCGGCGCCCGAAGCCGGCGCCGGCGCGCAGCACCTCGGCCACGACGGCCTGGCGCGCCGCCGCACTGAGACGCAGGTTGACGAAGCCCGGGCCCGCGATCTCGATCGCGTCGACCCAGCGTTGCACCGCCGGCTGCCGGCGCAGCGCCTCGACGAGCTGCGACGCGATCTCGCGCGGATTCTTCCTGTGCGCCCGCGCCAGCGTCATCGCCGCCGTGACCGCCAGGTCACCGTGGGCGGCCTGCTTCGGCGACTCGAAGCCGAGCCCCGCCGGCGCCTCGAACCCCAGCTCGGCCACCGCGGCCTGCAAGGCCGAGCGCAGGTCCTGTTTGGCCTGGATCATGCAGTCGATTCTACGGGCCGCCCCCTGCCGGCGCCCGGCCCCGCGGCGGCGCGGGCGCGGCGGCTCAACTTCGCGCCCCGGGGGCCGACATCCACGGTGTCGTCCGCACCCGGCCGCACCTGCGGCCCGAGCCATGTCCAGCCTCGCCCTGTCGTCCGTCCCGCCGCTCGACCTGACGCCGTCGCTGCCGACGCACATCGGCAAGTACCGCGTCCTGGAGCGCCTGGGCGAAGGCGCGACGAGCGAGGTCTTCCTCGTCCACGACGACTTCCACCAGCGCAAGCTCGCGATCAAGCGCGTGCGCGTGGCCGTTCCGGGCGCCGACGCCGACGACCCGCAGGTCTACCAGCACTTCTTCGCCGCCGAGGCCGCGCTCGTGGGCCGACTGCAGCACCCGAACGTGGTGCAGATCCTCGACGCGGTCGCCGACCCGCAGGGCCCGTACCTGGTGATGGAGTACGTCGAGGGCGTCACGCTGCGCCGCTTCTGCCGCCCGGACGCGCTGCTCACGCTCGAGCAGATCGTCGAGATCGCGTTCAAGTGCGCGATGGCGCTCGGCTACATGGCACGCCAGGGGCTGATCCACCGCGACGTCAAGCCGGCCAACCTGCTCGCCGTCGTCGAGCACGACCACGTCGTCGACGTCAAGGTCACCGACTTCGGCAGCGTGCTGAACCTGGGCTCGGACCGCACGCAGATCTTCCGCGTCGGCTCGCTCGCGTACATGTCGCCCGAGCAGCTCGACGGCGCGGCGCTCGACGCGCGCGCCGACATCTACTCGCTCGCCGCCGTGATGTACCACCTGATCGCCGGCCGCCCGCCGTTCGAGGCGCCGACGCAGACGGCGATGATGAACCTCATCTTCACCGCCGAGCCCGCGCCGCTGACCGACCTGCGCGGCGGCGTGCCGGCGTCGCTCGACGCGCTCGTGCGCGGCGCGCTCGCCAAGCGCCCCGAGCATCGTCCGGCCGACTGGGACACGTTCGCCGAGGCACTGTCGGCACTGGTGGCCAACCGCGAGATCCCGCGCGGCAAGCTGCAGGGCGTGCTCGACTCGGAGCGCTTCAACCTGCTGCGCCGGCTGGACTTCTTCGCCGGCTTCGGCGACGTCGAGCTGTGGGAGGTGGTGCACCGCGCCAAGTGGCTGCGCCACAAGGCCGGCCACGCGCTGTACCGCAAGGGCCAGCAGGGGCAGACGTTCCACATCATCGCCCAGGGCGAGATCGAGGTCTGGCGCGACGGCGTCAAGGTCGCCACGCTCGGGCGCGGCACGTCGGTGGGAGAGATGGCGTACCTCGCGCCGAGCGCGGAGCTGCGCACGCACAGCGCCGACGTGGTCGTCACCGTGCCGTGCATCACGATCTCGTTCACGCCGCAGACGTACGAGCAGCTCGCGCTGGGCACGCGCCACCTGTTCGACCAGGCCTTCATCGGCGTGCTCGTGCGGCGGCTGCACGTCGCCCACGAGGCGCTGCACCACCCGCGCCGCATCCTGTAGCCGGCCGCCGCGGCCGCCGCGATGCCGCTGTGATGCAATAGCGCACGGCGGCTCGACCGCCGGCGTCTTCGCAGGAGCGGACATGAAGCAGGGATGGCTCACCGCCGTGGCGGCGGTCGGACTGTGGTGTGCGGTCGGCGGCGCCCATGCCGTCCACCCGGCCTGCGAGGCGCAGGCCAACGAGAAGAAGCTCGCCGGCGCCGCGCGCACGAGCTTCGTCAAGAAGTGCGAGACCGACATCGCGCAAGCGCCGTCGTGCGACGCCCAGGCCGACGAGAAGAAGCTCGCCGGTGCGGCGCGCACGAGCTTCGTCAAGAAGTGCCAGGGCGACGCGACGGCGCTGCTGACCGCCGGCTGCGAGTCGATGGCCGCCGAGCGCAAGCTCGCCGGCGCGGCGAAGGCGAGCTTCGTCAAGAAGTGCATCACTGACGCCGGCGGCTAGGCCGCGCCC
>CALIDR010000074.1 GCA_938022295.1 uncultured Burkholderiaceae bacterium | reverse complement strand
GTCGCTCGCGTAGATCAGCGCCGGCCCGAGCGTGTTCAGGATGCCGTGGATCTTCGTGTGGTCCTTCGTCAGCCGGCAGTACGCGCTCGACACCGTGCACACCGCGCGGCCGACGTGCATCGCGGCGAGCATCAGCAGCAGATGGTCGAGCGCGTTGTCCGACAGCACGACGACCGGCGCCTGCGGCGCGAGCTTCAGCCCGAGCAGCCCCTGCGCGATGCGGCCGACCTGCGCGCGCGCCTGCGCCCAGGTCAGGCGCCGCCACTCGCCGTCGGCGCCGCGCTCGGCGAACGCGGGCGCGTCGGGCGTCTCGGCGGCCCAGCGCTCGAGCCATTCGCCGATGCAGCGCGCGTACGGCTGCAGCGGCTCGGGCGAGCGCAGCACGAAGCTGCCGTCGTCGAGCGCGACGCGCACCGCGCGCGGCGGCGCGAGCCAGCGGGGATCGTCGAGCCAATCCAGTGCCATGACCGCTTCCAAACACCTGTGTATGTGTATGGAAAGCGATGCTAGTGGCGAGCCTGTTGCACGGCATCGGGGTTATCCCGCATGTCCGTACATTACTGCATGGCATCATCGCAACCTCGACCCGAGGTGCGACGCCGATGAGCTCCCCTGCCCCGCGCCCCCGCCGCCGCACCGAAGGCAGGGCGGACGCCCCGCGCGCTTCGCTGACGCCCGACAGCTGGATCGACGCCGCCACCGAGGTGCTCGTCGACCGCGGCATCGACCACGTGCGCGTCGACGTGCTAGCCACCCAGCTCGGCGTCACGCGCGGCAGCTTCTACTGGCACTTCCGCGACCGCGAGGACCTGCTGCGCCGCGTGCTGCAGGCCTGGCGCGAGCGCGCCACCGAGCAGCTCACCGCGCGCCTCGAGCAGGCGGCCACCGACCCGCGCGAGCAGCTGCGCGACGTGATCTCGCTGCCGGTTCGCGGCCGCGCCGCCGCGCGCGCGGCGCGCATCGAACTCGCGATCCGCGCCTGGGCGCGCCGCGACGCGATGGCGCGCCAGGCCGTCGACGAGGCCGACGCGAGCCGCATCGGCTACGTCGCGCAGGTGTTCTCGGCGCTCGGCTTCCCGATCGCCGAGGCGCGCGCGCGCGCGTTCCTGCTCTATGCGTACGTCGTCGGCGAGTCGCTGATGGCGGGCCAGGGCGGCGCCGCGCAGCGCGAGGCGCGCAGCCGCTTCGTCGAGCGGTTGCTGCAGCAGCCGCTCGCCCCCTGACGGCGCCGGCGCTACCGGCGGCGGCTGCCGCGGTGCACGCGCACCGTCCTCGTCGCCAGGTGTACCTCGACGAGGAAGTAGCCGAGGCCGACGACGAGCGCGAGTGCCGAGCCGGTGAACAGCACGCCCTCGAGCCAGCGCAGCGGCAGGCCGAGCAGTTCTTCGAGGAACAGGCACGGAATGACGGTGCACACCAGCAGCGCCGACAGCGTGCACGAGGTGATCGCCGTACTGGCCAGCTGGCGGCGTCGCTCGAGGCTGTGCAGCTCGTCGACCCGTTCGGCATCGTCGGCCGCGGCCGCCGCGTCGAGCGGCCGCTCCTTGAGCTGGCGCCCGCGGTCGATGATGCGCGCCAGACGTCCGGCCATCACGTTGAGCATGCCGGCAATGCCGGTGAGCAGGAACACCGGCGCCAACGCGAGCTGGATCGCGTGGCCGACGTCGGGGGCGGCATTGGCGAGCGGGATCACGGCAGGCGCGGTTGGCAGGCGAGGGTTGCCCGGGTGCCCGGGATTCTCGGGCCAATGCCGCGGCGTCGGAGCGCCTCAGCCGGCCGACCGCGGCCGCAGGATCGCGTAGTGGCCGTTGGCCTGCGCGACGAGCGTGCCCGCGACGTAGAGCCGCGAGTCGAGGTTGGCCACCGACCGGCCGCGGTTGAGCAGCTCGGTCTCGCAGACCACCGTGCCATGCGACACCGGCTTGAAGTAGTTGATCTTCACCTCGATGGTCGCGCAGATCTCGCCCGGCGCGAGCGTCGGGTACAGCGCCGCACCCATCCCGGTGTCGGCCAGCGCGTACAGCACGGCGCCGTGCACGACGCCGTGCGGGTTCATGTGCTTGGTCGCCACGTGGAGCGACAGCGTGCTGCGGCCGGTGGACTGGTGGTCGACCGAGAACTCGACGAGATCGGCGAAGGGGTGGGGCAGCGACTTCATGGTTGCAGGTCGACCGACGTGGCAAGTCGTGACGCCGACGCGCGTCCCGCCAGCTCGAGACCCCCGATGTTGCCGCGAACAGGCCCGACCGGCCAGTTGCTGCCGGCAGCGAGGGGGCGGCGGGTGTCGACCGTCCGCACGTCGACGCTGCGCACTGCGCGCCCGGCGGGGGCGGCTGCGGATACGGCATGTTCCCGATTGAACGCGCGGCGCCTCACCGTGCATCATCGGCGACGTGGATCCCCGGCGCTGCAGTTCCTGATGCACGGCGCGCGGCGCCGATCCCGGAGGGTGAGGGCGTGATGCATCCGAAGACCTGCGCGGGCGACCTTCCACGAGCCGGCGCAGATCGCCGTTACCACCTGTGCGGCATGCTCGCCCTGAGCCTGTGGGCGGCAGGCTGTGCGATGACCGACGCGAAGTTCCCCGTCGTCGTCGGTGCCTCGATCACGAAGTCCGACCTCGTGCCGTGTTCGGACTACGGGTCGGCCACCAATTACGCGGGCGGCCCATACTACATCCGTGACCCCGAGACCGGGCGCGTCGCACGGCGGCACGAAGGCATCGACTTCTGCACCGCGCCCGGCGCCGAGGTGCTCGCGGCGGCGACCGGCACCGTCGTGCAGCTGGTCCGGGAGGATCCCCACCGTGGCGGGCGGGTGACGATCCGCACCAGGATCCGCTATCCCGACGGCGCGATCACGCAGACGCTGTTCGTCGACGCGCTGCACATCAAGCCGCGCGAAGACCTCAGGGTGGGCGACGACGTCGTGGCCGGGCAGGTCATCGGCCACACGGAGCCGCCGGGCAAGCTGCAGATCGGCTCGCGGTCGCACGTGCACCTGTCGGCAGGCCCGGGTCCGTGGACCTGGATCACGCACACCGACCCCAATCGCTTCTGGCAGAAAGGCGCCGGCATCGTGACGTGCTTCGACGCCGGCAATCCGCCGACGGACACGCAGATCGTGGCGCCGGTCAGGTGCTAGGGTCGGCGGCCAGTCCGGGTCTCGGAATTCGGGCGCTGGCTTTCGGCCGGATGGGGTTCGCACTTCGGGCCTGCGCCGGTGCGGTGGGCTGTCGCGTGAATACCGAAATGACAGGCGAGGCGGGTCCAGCCCCGATTCGGTTTGGTCGGACCGGGCCGTGGAGCGATGCGAGCAGTACCGGGAGCACCCCCGCAACCTGCTCGCGGGGCCGCCGGTACCGAACGCCAGCCCGCGAGATCAGGTTCGAGCCCGGCCGCGGCGTGGCGATGCGCGCATCGGTCGCCGGGCGGCGGCCGGAGGATGGATCGAGCGTTGTCCGACGATTCCGTGGGATGCGCGGATCAGGTCCGCCACACCCTGGGCAGACACGGCTCGCGCCGCCACGCCGCCCGCCGCCACGCCCCCCATACCTCGCGCAGCCGCTGCAGCGCCGGCTCGACGCGCGGTGCGAGCAGGCGCAGCACGACGACTTGGTCGTTCGGCGCGGTGACGCCCTGCGGCAGCGCCTGCGGTGCCTCGCCGTCGCGCGCCGCGTCGAGCAGCGCCTCGCGCCGCACGCCGTCGATCGGCGAGCCGGCCGCGAACCACAGTGTCGCCAGGACCCGACGGCCCGCGAAGCCCAGCGGCCCGTCGAGCAGGCGGCGGTCGTCGGCGCCGATGCGGCCGCGGTCGAGCCAGCGGCCGGGCACTTCGACGTGCTGCAGCACGTGGCCGCGTTCGAACGTTTCGCCGGCCGCGGGCAGGCCGAGCGCGAGCAGGTCCCAGCCGATCGTCTCGGCACCTTCTGCGAGGTCGAACACGAGGCGGTTCTCGGCGCGGCAGCCGCGGTAGGCGATTGTCTCGAGCGGCAGCCACTCGAGCCGGCCGCCTTCGGCGACGCGGGCCCGCAAATGCTGCACCGCGGGCTCGCCCGCACTGCGGTAGAAGCGGCTGGCGCCGGGCGTGGTGATCAGCGCGTGCGCACCGGCGTCGACGTGCAGGTCGACGTCGAGCCGGTCGCCGCCGACGATGCCGCCGGGCGGGTGCACCAGCACGTGGTGGCACACCGCGGCGCCCTCCGGGTGCAGGGCTTTCAGCACGCGCAGCGGCCCGTGGTGGCGGTCGTGGCCGACGGTGCGGTCGCCGTCGTGCCGGTAGTGCAGGTGCAGGTGGCCGTGCCAGCCCATCGATCGCCAGCGGTGCAGGAAAACGGCCTGCGCGGGCAGGCCGTCGGGAACGAGGAGCGCGCAGTGTAGGGGCGCTGCGCCCGGGCGGCCGGTGGCGATCCACCTGCCGCGCCACGCGACGCGAGCCGGCCCGCCCGCTCAGCGCGAGCGCCAGAAGCGGCGGTGCGTCGCCGCGATCGCCTCGGCCAGTTCGGGCACCGGGCCGATCACGCGCACCGCCTTCTGCCCGCGGGCGAAGACGTCCCGGCACGGCAGGTCCAGCGTCGGGTTCTCGGCGTGGTTGCCGGTGAGGGCGAGCAGGTCTCGCTCGCTCATGCCGTAGACGACGCGGCCGATGTGCGCCCAGTACTGCGTGCCGGCGCACATCGCGCACGGCTCGACGGTGGTCACGAGCGTGCAGCGCCACAGGAACTCGGGCGGGTGCAGCCGCGACGCCTCGCGCGCGAGCACCGCCTCGGCGTGGTTGACGCTGTCGACGTTGCCCTGCTCCATCAGCACCGTCTCGTGGTCGGGCGCCACCAGCAGCGCGCCGAACGGATGGTGGCCGGCCTCCATCGCGCGCTGCGCGAGCGCCTGCGCGCGCTGCAGCATCGCGACGACCTGCGCGTGCGTCGGCTCGGTGCGCTCGTCCATCGTCACGCCGCCTGCGAGCCGCGGTGCGCCCACGCGGTGGTGCGCTTCTCGATCACCGAGAACAGCTCGTACATCGCCATCGCCATGACGCCGACGACGACCAGCCCGGCGAACGCCAGCCCCATCTGCAGCGAGCTGCCGGCGCTGATCAGCAGGTAGCCGATGCCTTCGTTGGCCGCGGTCATCTCCGAGACCGTCGTGCCGACGAAGGCGAGCGTGATCGCGACCTTCAGCGAGCCGTAGAAGTACGGCAGCGAGCGCGGCAGGCCGACCTTGGTCAGCACGTCCCAGCGCTTGGCGCCGAGCACGCGCAGCACGTCCTCGAGCTCGGGCTCGAGCGTGGCCAGGCCGGTGGCGATGTTGACCATGATCGGGAAGAACGAGATCAGGAACGCGGTCAGGATCGCGGGCCCGACGCCGATGCCGAACCACACCACCAGGATCGGCACGAACGCCGCCTTCGGCAGCGCGTTGAATCCCGTCATCAGCGGGTACATCGCGTTGTAGGCCAGGCGCGAGCTGCCCATCAGGAAGCCGAGCAGCACGCCGACGACGATGGCGATGCCGAAGCCCACCATCGTGACCCAGAACGTGCGCCAGGCGTGGCCGAGGATCGTCGTGCGGAACTCCCAGAACTGCTCGCCGATGCGCAGCGGGCTCGGGAAGATGAACTCGCTGACGTCGAAGGCGGTGCAGACGATCTGCCACAGCACCAGCGTGATGGCGAGCAGGATCAGCGGCGACCAGCGCTCGAGGGTCTTCTGGTTCATGGCGTGGGCCTCACTGCGGCAGGACGGCGCCGGGCTTGCCGACCGGCTGGCGGATCGCACCGATGTGCCCGCGCAGCTCGTGCACGATGTCGGTGAACGCGGGGGTGTAGGTGATCTCGAGGTCGCGCGGGCGCGGCAGGTCGATGTGACGCGTGACGACCATGCGCCCGGGGCTCTTGCTCATCACGTAGACGGTGTCGGCGAGGAACACGCTCTCGCGCAGGTCGTGGGTGACGAGGATGACGTTGAACTTCTGCGCCGCCTGCAGGTCGCGCAGCGCGCACCACAGTTCCTCGCGCGTGAACGCGTCGAGCGCGCCGAACGGCTCGTCGAGCAGCAGCATCTTGGGCTCGTGGATCAGCGCGCGGCAGATGCTCGCGCGCTGCTGCATGCCGCCCGAGAGCTGCCACGGGAACTTGTCCTCGTAGCCGCCGAGGCCCACGCTCTGCAGCAGCCGGCGCGCCTTGTCGGCGTACTCGGCGCGCCTGGCGCGGAAGTTGGAGCGGTACGGCTCGACGATCTCGAGCGGCAGCAGCACGTTGTCCAGCGTCGTGCGCCACGGCAGCAGGCTCGGCGCCTGGAACGCCATGCCGGTGATCTTCAGCGGCCCCGTCACCGGCTGGCCGTCGATCGTCACCGTGCCGCGGCTGGGCATCTTCAGGCCGGTGGCGAGCTTCATGAACGTGCTCTTGCCGCAGCCCGACGGGCCGACGATGGCGATGAACTCGCCCTCGCGGACCTGGAGCGTGATGTCCTCGACGGCGAACTGCCCCTTGGCGAGCAGCTCGTCGTTGTAGGCGAGCCAGACGTTGCGGAAATCGACGAAGGCGGTCATGGGGAGGGGGTGGTCGCGGTGGTGGTCAGTTCACGAAACACGTGCCGGTACAGGTCTGGCGCCTGGCTGTGCAGGCGGCTGTGCGTGCCGCCGGGCACCTCGATCCAGCGCACCGCGCCGGGGCGCGCGGCGTCGCGCAGCCGCCGGCCGAGCTCGATCGGCACCGTGCGGTCGGCGTCGCCGTGCAGCATCCAGATCGGCGCGTCGACGAGGCCGATGCGCGACGCGGCGTCGAACTGCAGCGTCGTCAGCGCGGCGCCGACGCGGCCCCAGAAGCCGGCCTCGGCGGCGACGTCGGGCATCCGGGTGAACGTCGATTCGGTGATCAGCGCCGCGTAGTCGACGCGGTGGCGCAGCTGGCTGGCCAGCGTCACCGCCACCGTGCCGCCCATCGAGTGGCCGTAGATCACGCGGCGCGCCGGGTCGGGCTGGCGACGAACCAGCTCGGCCCACGCGCGCCAGGCGTCGGCGACGATCGTCGCCTCGGTCGGCACGATCGGCGTGCTGTCGCCCCAGCCGCGGTAGTCGACCGCGACGACCGAGAAGCCGGCGTCGCGCCACGCCTCGATCTTCGGCAGGTTGCGGTAGAGGTTGCGGAACGTGCCGTGCAGGTACAGCAGTGCGGGTGCGGCCGGGTCGGCCGGCACCGCGTGCGGCAGCCACCACAGCGCGAGGTGCTGCGTCTGCCCGCCCTCGACGATCGGCACCAGCGCCTGCTCGTCGCCCGGGCGCAGGCCCGCGAAGTCGGCCGGCCGCCCGGGCGTGGGCCGCAGTGCGAGTTCGTGCTGCTTGCGGTCGAGCCAGGCACAGCCGCTCGACGCCGCGGCCGCCAGCACGACGGCGGCGGCAACCCCGCGCCTGACGGCGCGCGCCCGCGCCGCGAGAATGCGGGGGTTCGTCACTTCGGGTGCCCGACCTTTGTCCACCGTTCGCTTCCTCGCGGCGGCCTTGTGCGCTGCTGCACTGCCGCCCGGCGCTGCCGCGCAGACGCCTGCCGAACCGCCGGGCCCGCCGCCGCCGGACGCCGCCGCGTGGTTCGCCCGCCACCCGGTGCCCGACGCGTCGTGGCCCGGATATGCGCGCCTGGTCGCCTCGCCGTACACGATCCACTTCAGCCCCAGCGACGAGCACGAATGGGTGTGGGGCGTGGGCCTGGAATGGCAGCGCCCCGACCAGTGGATGTTCGGCGCCGTGTACTTCCGCAACTCGTTCGGCCAGCCCAGCGGCTACCTCTACGCCGGCCAGCGGTACTACGACTTCTTCGGTCGGCGGCAGCTGTTCCTGCAGTGGACGGCCGGGCTGCTCTACGGCTACGTCGACGAGTACCAGGACAAGGTGCCGTTCAACCAGGACGGCTTCTCGCCCGGCGTCGTGCTGTCGGCGGGCTGGCAGTTCGACCGCCGCTGGAACGCCCAGCTGAACCTGCTCGGCAACGCCGGGGTGATGCTCCAGCTGTCGTACGACTTCCGCTGAGCGCCGCATCGCACGGGCCCGCCGCGCGGCGGCTACTTGCGCGGGACGGCGAAGACGTTGCGGTCGGCCGCCGGCGGGAGGAACTCGCCGTTCCAGACCGCGTCCGGGTTGACGCGCTCCTTGGTCCCGAAGGCGTCCGACACCTGGCTGGCCATCAGCGCCAGGCGCGGCGCCGTCACGTTGCCGAAGCCCTCGGCCTTCGCGTCGGACGTGAGGACGACGCCGTCCAGCGCGAGCCGCAGGCGCCGCTCCTCGAGGGCCTCGTTGATGATGCCGTCGCGCTGCTTGACGAACGCGATCGCCGCCTTCGGGTCGGCCACGACGTCCTTCGCGCCCCTGGCGAAGGCACGCAGGAAGGCGCGCACCGCCTCCGGATTGTTCTTCAGGAACGTTTCCGAGGCGACGATGGCGTTGCCGTAGAAACGAACGCCGTGCTGGGCGTACGGGAAGATGACGATGTCTTCCGGCTTGACGCCGCGCGCCTCGAGGTTGAGCAGCGACGTGAACGAGAAGCCGGTGATGGCGTCGATGTCGCCGCGCACCAGCATCGTCTCGCGCAGCGGCGGGTCCATCGAGGTCCAGGTCACCGAGCCGACGCTGTTGGCCTTGGTGAACACGGGCCACGACTTGCGCCCGCCGTCGAACACCGGTGCGCCCATGCGCTTGCCGGTGAGGTCGGCCGGCGTCTTGATGCCGCTCTTCTTCAGCGCGAGCACGGCCGCCGGCGTGTTGTTGTAGACCATCATCACGGCCACCGGCTTGTTCGGCGCCGTCGGGTTGTTGCCGTAGAACTCCATCAGCGCCGCCATGTCGGCGAAGCCCATGTCGTAGGTGCCCGAGCTGATGCGCGAGATCGTCGCCCCCGAGCCGTTGCCGGCGTCGATCGTCACGTTCAGGTTCTCGTTGCGGAAATAGCCCTTGGCCGCCGGGGTCAGGAACAGCGCCGACGGGCCCTCGAACCGCCAGTCGAGCTGGAAGCGGACGTTGGTGCCCTGCGCCTGCGCCGTCAGGGCGGGCAGGCCGGCGACGGCGGAAGCGAGCAGCAGGCGGCGGGTACGCGAAAGCAGCGTCATGCGATGACTCCGACGAAGTGGAAGGGACAGGCGACAGCTCCGGCGAGGGTTGCAAATTCTGTGCGCACGCGGGCTTCCGCATGCACCATGGTGAACCCGTAGCGCGCTTCATCTCGGTGCGCCGTCGGCTCTCAGCCTAGATCCGGCAGTTGGGCGCGCCCGAGCGGGCCGCCATCGGGCGCGCTGGCAAGGCGCGAACCGCAGCGATGGCGCGTGCCATCGCGAGGCCCGGAGGATTCGCAACGCCGCCAGCGTGTCCGAGGGCGGCTCGATCGGGTGCGCAGCGTGGTCACC
>CALIDR010000073.1 GCA_938022295.1 uncultured Burkholderiaceae bacterium | reverse complement strand
GGCCGCACCACCGCCTTCGGCTGTCGGCGAGGCCGCGCCGCGCTTCGTCGTGCAGGTCGGCGCGTTCGCCGATCGCACGGCGGCGCAGCGCGCGCGCGAGCGGGTCGAGAAGCTCGGCCTGAAGACCTACACCCAGGTCGTCGAGACCGGCGACGGCCCGCGCACGCGGGTGCGCGTCGGGCCGTTCTCGCGCCGCGAGGAGGCCGACCAGGCCGCCGCGCGCGTGAAGGCCGCCGGGCTGGCGGCCAATGTGCTGACGCTGTGATGGCGGCGACGCTGGCTTCGATCGGCTGGGTCGACTGGGCGCTGCTCGCCGTCGTCGTCGTTTCGGTCGCCGTCGGGCTGTGGCGCGGCCTCGTGTTCGAGGTGCTCGCGCTGCTCGGCTGGCTGGTGGCGTTCGTCGCGGCGCAGGCGCTGGCGCTGGACGTCGCGCCGCACCTGCCGCTGGGCGCTCCCGGCTCCGGGCTCAACCACGCGGCGGCGTTCGCGCTCGTGTTCCTAGGCGCGCTGATCGCGTGTGCGCTGGCTGCGCAGCTCGTGCGCCTGCTCGTGCACGCGACGCCGCTGAGCCTGGCCGACCGCACGCTCGGCGCCGGCTTCGGGCTGCTGCGCGCGGTCGTGCTCGGCGTGGTGCTCGCGACGGTGGTGACGATGACGCCCGCGCGCGAGGCGCCGCAGTGGCGCGCGTCGCTCGGCGCCCAGTGGCTCACCGCGCTGCTGCAGGGGCTCAAGCCGATGCTGCCGGGTGAGCTGAGCGCTCACCTGCGCGTCTGAAGGATCCACGGGGCGGGAGCGCGAACCATGTGCGGCATCGTCGGCGTCATCTCGAAGGCGCCGGTCAACCAGCTGATCTACGACGCGCTGCTGCTGCTGCAGCACCGCGGCCAGGACGCCGCCGGCATCGTCACGATGCAGGGCACGAAGTGCTTCATGCACAAGGCGCGCGGCATGGTGCGCGACGTCTTCCGCACGCGCAACATGCGCGCGCTGCCGGGCACCGTGGGCCTCGGCCAGGTGCGCTACCCCACCGCCGGCAACGCCTACAGCGAGGAAGAGGCGCAGCCGTTCTACGTCAACGCGCCGTTCGGCATCGTGCTCGTGCACAACGGCAACCTGACCAACGCCGCGGCGCTCAAGCGCGAGCTGTTCGCCGTCGACCGCCGCCACATCAACACCGAGAGCGACACCGAGGTGCTGATCAACGTCGTCGCCCACGAGCTCGAGCGCTCGGCGCGCGACCTCGCGCTGACGCCCGAGATCGTGTTCGACGCCGTCGCCGCGGTGCACCGGCGCGTCAAGGGCTCGTACGCGGTGATCGCGCTGATCGCCGGCCACGGGCTGCTCGCGTTCCGCGACCCGTTCGGCATCCGTCCGCTCGCCTTCGGCGAGGGCGAGACGGCCGAAGGGCGCGAAGTGATGGTGGCCAGCGAGTCGGTCGCGATCGAGGGCACCGGCCACCGCTTCGTGCGCGACGTCGCGCCGGGCGAGGCGATCTTCGTCGACCTCGAAGGGCGCGTGCACGCGCGCCAGTGCGCGGACCACCCGCGGCTGTACCCGTGCCTGTTCGAGTACGTCTACCTCGCGCGGCCCGACTCGGTGCTCGACGGCATCTCGGTCTACCACGCGCGGCTGAACATGGGCGAGACGCTGGCGCAGCGCGTGATCTCGACGATGCCGCCGAGCGCGATCGACGTCGTGATCCCGATCCCCGAGAGCAGCCGCCCGAGCGCGATGCAGCTCGCGCAGAAGATCGGCAAGCCGTACCGCGAGGGCTTCGTGAAGAACCGCTACGTCGGGCGCACCTTCATCATGCCCGGGCAGGCGGTGCGCAAGAAGAGCGTGCGCCAGAAGCTCAACGCGATCGGGATGGAGTTCAAGGGCCGCAACGTGCTGCTCGTCGACGACTCGATCGTGCGCGGCACGACGAGCCGCGAGATCGTCCAGATGGCGCGCGAGGCCGGCGCGAGGAAGGTCTACCTGGCGTCGGCCGCGCCGCCGGTGCGCTACCCGAACGTCTACGGCATCGACATGCCCACCGCCGAGGAGCTGATCGCGCACGGGCGCAGCGTCGAGGAGATCCGCCGCTTCATCGGCGCCGACGCGCTGATCTACCAGGACCTAGAGCCGATGCAGCGCGTCGTGCGCGCGCTCAACCCGAAGCTCGACGGCTTCGAGGCGTCGTGCTTCGACGGCCACTACATCACCGGGGACGTCAGCGCGTCGGACTTCGCGACGCTGCGCGAGCAGCGCCTCGCGCAGGGCGACGACGACGACCCGCCCGGCCACACGCGGCTGGCGCTGCAGAACAGCGGCGCGGAGTCGGCGCCATGAGCCGCGCGCCCGGCGGCAGGGCGGGGATTCCGCGCGTGGCGCTGCCAGCCGGCGTGCACCGCGACACGCTCGCCGTTCGCGAAGGCCTGCCGCGCACCCCGTGGGGCGAGAACAGCGAGGCGCTGTTTCTCACCAGCTCGTTCGTGCACCCCGACGCCGCGACGGCCGCCGCGCGCTTCGCAGGCGACGAGGAGGCGTTCGTCTACAGCCGCTTCGGCAACCCGACGGTGGCGATGATGGAGCGGCGCCTGGCCGCGCTCGAGGGCACCGAGGCGTGCATCGGCACCGCCAGCGGCATGGCCGCGGTGCTGCTGCTGCTGCTCGGCCTGCTGCGCGCGGGCGACCACGTGGTGTGCTCGCGCAGCGTGTTCGGCTCGACGATCCGCCTGTTCCAGGACTTCGCCAGGTTCGGCGTCGAGACCACGTTCGTCTCGCAGACCGACGTCGGCCAGTGGCGAGCGGCGATGAAGCCCGCCACCAAGCTGCTGTTCGCCGAGACACCGAGCAACCCGCTGACCGAGGTCTGCGACATCGCCGCGCTGGCCGGGATCGCGCACGCGCAGGGCGCGCTGCTCGCGGTCGACAACTGCTTCTGCACGCCCGCGCTGCAGCGCCCGCGCGAGCTCGGTGCCGACCTCGTCGTGCACAGCGGCACCAAGTACCTCGACGGCCAGGGCCGCGTCGTCGCGGGCGCGGTGTGCGCGAGCGAGGCACTGGTGGCCGAGGTGTTCGTGCCCGTGATGCGCAGCGCCGGCATGGCGCTGTCACCGTTCAACGCCTGGGTCGTGCTGAAGGGGCTGGAGACGCTTTCGATCCGCATGCAGGCGCAGAGCGCGCGCGCGCTCGAGCTCGCGCGCTGGCTGCAGCAGCAGCCGCAGGTCGAGCGCGTGTACCACCCGGGGCTGCCGTCGCACCCGCAGCACGCGCTGGCGATGGCGCAGCAGGGCGGCGTCGGCGGGCCGGTGCTGTCGTTCGTCGTGCGCGGCGACGATGCGGCCGCCGCGCGCCGGCACGCGTTCGCCGTCATCGACGCCACGCGCATCTGCTCGATCACGGCCAACCTCGGCGACACCAAGACGACGATCACGCACCCGGCGAGCACGTCGCACGGGCGGCTGACCGAGGCGCAGCGCCAGGCCGCGGGCATCGGGCAGGGCATGGTGCGCGTGGCGGTCGGCCTCGAGCACGTCGACGACCTGAAGGCCGACCTCGCGCGCGGTCTGGCGACAATCGGCGCATGACGACCGTCCGCACGCGCTTCGCTCCCAGCCCCACCGGCTTCATCCACCTCGGCAACATCCGCTCGGCGCTGTACCCGTGGGCGTACGCGCGCGCCAACGGCGGCACGTTCGTGCTGCGCATCGAGGACACCGACGTCGAGCGCTCGACGCAGGAGGCGGTAGACGTCATCCTGGAGAGCATGCGCTGGCTCGGCCTCGACCCCGACGAGGGGCCGTACTACCAGATGCAGCGCATGGACCGCTACCGCGAAGTCGTCGGGCAGCTGCTGGCCAGCGGCCACGCGTACCGCTGCTACATGACGCCCGAGGAGCTCGACGCGCTGCGCGGGCGCCAGATGGCCGCCAGGCTCAAGCCGCGCTACGACGGCACCTGGCGCCCGGAGCCCGGCAAGACGCTGCCGCCGGTGCCGCCGGGCGTGCGGCCGGTGATCCGCTTCAAGCCGCCCGAGGGCGGTGTCGTCTCGTGGGACGACAAGGTCAAGGGGCGCGTGACGTTCCACAACGACGAGCTCGACGACCTCGTGATCGCGCGCCCCGCGCCCGAGGGCAGCGCGCCCGACGCGATCGGCGCGCCGACCTACAACTTCTGCGTCGTCGTCGACGACATCGACATGCGCATCACGCACGTGATCCGCGGCGACGACCACGTCAACAACACGCCGCGCCAGATCCACGTCTTCCGCGCGCTCGGCCACGAGCCGCCGGTCTACGCGCACCTGCCCACCGTGCTCAACGAGCAGGGCGAGAAGATGAGCAAGCGCCACGGCGCCAAGCCGGTGACGCACTACCGCGACGAGGGCTACCTTGCCGACGCCGTCGTCAACTACCTCGCGCGGCTGGGCTGGAGCCACGGCGACGACGAGATCTTCACGCGCGAGCAGTTCGTCGCCTGGTTCGACCTCGACCACCTCGGCAAGAGCGCGGGCCAGTTCGACGAGGCCAAGCTGCGCTGGGTCAACGCGCAGCACATCAAGATGACGGCCGACGAC
>CALIDR010000072.1 GCA_938022295.1 uncultured Burkholderiaceae bacterium | reverse complement strand
ACCGCCAGCGCACGCAGCGCGCTGGCGTCGGCGCCGCCGAGGATCGCGCGGCGCATCGCCTCGTCGATCACGAGCACCTCGAAGATGCCGCCGCGGCCGCGGTAGCCGGTGCCGCGGCACTGCGCGCAGCCGCGCGCGCGGTACAGCCGCGCGCCGGGTGCCACGTGGCGGTGCAGCCCGGTGGACTGCAGCCACTCGGGCGCCGGCGGGTACGGCTCCTTGCACGCCGGGCACAGCATCCGCACGAGGCGCTGCGCGACGACGCCGTTGACGGTCGACGTGATCAGGTAGCGCTCGACGTCCATGTCGAGCAGGCGGATGACGGCGCTCGCGGCATCGTTGGTGTGCAGCGTGGACAGCACGAGGTGGCCGGTGAGCGCGGCCTGCACGGCGATCTGCGCCGTCTCGCCGTCGCGCATCTCGCCGATCATCACGATGTCCGGGTCCTGGCGCAGGATCGAGCGCAGCGCGTGCGCGAACGTGAGCCCGATCTGGGCGTGGACCTGGATCTGCACGATGCCCGGCAGCTGGTACTCGACCGGGTCCTCGACGGTGACGACCTTCTGCGTGGCCGAGTCGAGGTGCGACAGCGCCGCGTACAGCGTCGTCGTCTTGCCCGCGCCGGTGGGCCCGGTGACGAGCAGGATCCCGTGCGGGCGCGCGAGCAGGCCGCCGAACTTCTCGCGCGTCGGCGCGTCCATGCCCATGTCGTCGAGCCCGAGGCGCACGCTCGCGCGGTCGAGCACGCGCATCACGACGCTCTCGCCGTGCACGCTCGGCAGCGTCGACACGCGCAGGTCGAGCTCGCGGCCCTTGACGCGGGTGCGGATGCGCCCGTCCTGCGGCAGCCGGCGCTCGGCGATGTCCAGGTGCGCGAGCAGCTTGACGCGCGACGTCACCGCCGCGCCCTGGCGCGCCGGCAGCACCTCGGCGGTGTCGAGCGCGCCGTCGATGCGGTAGCGCACGTGCAGGCCGTCGTCGAACGGCTCGAGGTGGATGTCCGACGCCCGCAGGTCGATCACGCGGCCGATCAGCGTGTTGACGAGGCGGATCACCGGCGCCTCGCTGGCGAGGTCCTTCAGGTGCTCGACGAACTCGCCGGAGTCGACGTCGCGCTCGGCGGCGGCTTCGCCCTCGCCCGCTGCCGAGCCGCGTTCGGCGAGCGCCCTGTCGATCGCGCTCGGCACGGCGACGCTGACCCTGGGCTCCAGGCCGGTGGCCAGCCGCAGCGCCTTCAGCACGAACTCGTCGCCGGGGTCGGCGACGGCGACGCTCAGCGTGCGCTCGTCGCGGCCGAACGGCAGCGCGCGGTGGGTGACGAGGAAGGCGCTTTGCAGGCCCTCGATCTCGGCGCCGGCCGCGGCCAGGTCGTCGGCGGCGACGAACGGCACGCCGTGCAGGCGGGCGCGGGCCTGCGCGAGGTCGAGCTCGGAAACGAGCCCGAGCTGGACCAGGATGTCGGGCAGGCGCTGGCCGAGCTCGTCGCGCGCGGCCACGGCACGCTCGAGGTCGCGCGCGCCGAGCTTGCCGGACTGGACGAGCAGGTCGCCGAGCGCGTCGTCGCGCGCCGGGTGGCGCGCTTGGCTGCGCTCGGGCGCCGGGGCGATGGCCGACATGCCCGGATTGTCTCAAGGAAACGCCGCGCCGCCCCAGGCCTTTGCGGCGCCCTCGCCGGCGGGCGCGTCGCGCCCGGCCGGCGGCGGCGCCGCGCCGAAACCGGCCACGACGGTGGCGAGCCACCGGCGTACTTCGGCGACCGCCGGCGGGCGCGCCGGCGCGGCGTCGCGCAGCCACGCCAAAAGCGGCGCCACCGGCGCGCCCTGGCGGTCCAGCCGCGCCACGCGCAGCGGCGCGGCCGTCGTCGGCAGCGTCTCGTCGGCGTCGGCGAGCAGCTCCTCGACCAGCTTCTCGCCGGGGCGCAGCCCGGTGAACGCGATCGGCACCTCGTCGTCGCGCCGCCCGGCCAGACGGATCATCTGCCGCGCGAGGTCGAGAATGCGCACCGGCTCGCCCATGTCGAGCACGAGCACCTGCCCGCTCTCGCCGATCGCGGCAGCCTGCAGCACGAGGCGCGACGCCTCGGGGATCGTCATGAAGTAGCGCACCATGTCCGGGTGCGTGACCGTCACCGGCCCGCCCTTCGCGATCTGGGCCTTGAACTTCGGGATCACGCTGCCACTGGAGCCGAGCACGTTGCCGAAGCGCACCGCCATGAAGCGGGTGCGCGGATGCGCGGCGACGAGCGAGGCGATCACGAGCTCGGCGGCGCGCTTGCTCGCCCCCATCACGCTCGTCGGGCGCACCGCCTTGTCGGTGGAGATCAGCACGAAGCGCTCGGCGCCGTGCTCGGCGGCGGCCAGCGCCGCGTGCCAGGTGCCGAGCACGTTGTTGCGCACGCAGGCCCAGGCGTTGTCGTCCTCCTCCATCAGCGGCACGTGCTTGTACGCCGCGGCGTGGAAGACGACCTGCGGCTTCCACTTCGCGAACGTCGCACGAAGGTGCTCGAGGTCCTTCACGTCGCCGATCAGGCGCACCAGCGGGATGTGCGGGAAGCGCTCGCCGAGCTCCTGCTCGATCGCGTAGAGGTTGAACTCGCCGAGCTCGTAGAGCACGAGCCGCGCCGGGCCGTAGCGCGCGACCCGGCGGCACAGCTCGGCACCGATGCTGCCGCCGGCGCCGGTGATCAGCACCGTCTTGCCGGCCAGCGTCTGCCCGATGCCGGCCTCGTCGAGCACGACCGGCTCGCGGCCGAGCAGGTCCTCGGGCTCGAGGTCGCGCAGGCGGTCGATGCGCCCGCCGCCCTCGCGCAGCTCGGCCGCCGAGGGCACCGTCAGCAGCGGCAGGCCGGTGGCCGCGGCGAGGTCGAAGATCTCGCGCCGGCGTGCGCCGCGTGCGGTCGGGATGGCGAAGATCAGGTGCGTCGCGCCGGTGCGGGTCTCGGGCTGCGCGAGGGTCGCGATCGGCCCGATTACCGGCACGCCGGCCACCTGCGCGCCCTGCTTCGCGGGGTCGTCGTCGAGCAGGCCGAGCACGGTCCAGCCCTGGCCCCGGATGCCCGCCAGCAGCAGCCGCGCCGCCTCGCCGGCGCCGATCACAAGCGCGCGCCGCGGCGGCCCGCCGCCGGCGATGCGCTCGCGCGCGTGCTCGTAGAGCATGCGGTACGAAAGGCGCACGAGGCTCACGCCGACGAGGGTGACGAACGGGTGCAGCGCGAGCACCGCGCGCGGCACCTCGACCAGGCCGGCGGCGCGGATCACCAGCGCGCACGCCGCGCCGGCGCCGACGCACGCCAGCGCGATGCGGCGCTGGTCGCCGAAGCCGGTGAAGCGCCACATGCCGCGCGGGATGCCGGCGAGCTGGAACGCCGCCAGGTACGCGGCGACGACGCCGAGCATGATCCACAGGTCGTGCTCGCCGCGCGCGCTCCACCAGCGCTCGAAGCCGAGGCGGAACAGGTACGTGAGGTTCCACGCCAGCGCGACGACGACGCCGTCGACGGCGAGCGACAACGCGCGGCGGTGCGGGCGCACGCGCGCGAGCGCGGCGTCGACGCGGTGCCAGATCGTGGGCGTGGCGGACATCCGGATCGGCACGACGTCAGTGCGGGCGCGCGGCGCCGCGCGCAGGGGCTGCCCAGGCGACATCGCCGCTGCGTGGCGGCACGAGCCCGGCCGCCGGTGGACGGGGCCACGCCACGCCCGCGCGTGCGCCGGGCGCCGCGGGCCGGCGCAGCGCCGGCGATCGGCGGATCCGTTCGGACGCGGTCACGGTCTTCCCATCGGTCGTGGCGAAAGCGACCGCGAATGCTACCGACCGCCGAAAGCGAGCCGCGCCAGCGTGCGCGCGATCCAGCGCAGGTCGGTCAGCAGCGTCGCGCGGTCGGCGTAGTCGGCCGCGAGCTGGAGCTTGCGCGGCAGGATCGCCTCGACGTACTCGCGCTCGGGGTCGGCGGCCTCGGCGAGTTGCGCGGCCTCGTCGAGGAACGCGAGCGACGAGGGGTCGGTGATGCCCGGACGCGCCGCCAGCACGCGCTCGCGCAGCGCCGGCGGATACAGCGCCACGTAGCGCGGCACCTCGGGCCGCGGGCCGACGAGGCTCATGTCGCCGGCGAGCACGTCGATCAGCTGCGGCAGCTCGTCCAGACGCCAGCGCCGCAGCCAGCGGCCGGCGCGGGTGATGCGCGCGTCGTCGCCGACCGTGAGCGCCGGCCCGCGGCGCTGCGCGTCGGCGACCATGGTGCGGAACTTGTGGATGCGAAACGGCCGCCCGGCGCGGCCGACGCGCTCCTGGCGGAACAGCGCCGGGCCGGGCGAATCGAGCCGGATCCACAGCGCGATCGCCAGCAGCAGCGGCGCGAGCAGCACCAGCGCCAGCGCGGCGACGACGACGTCGAACAGGCGCTTGGCCATCGGCGCGGGCGATGCGCGCTCAGTGCAGCGCGTGCCGCACCGCCTCGACCACGCGCTGCACGTCGCCGTCGGTCATCCCGGGGTAGATCGGCAGGCTGACCAGGCGCCGGTAGGCGTCGTCGCTCGCCGGGAACATCGCGGCGTCGAGGCGGTAGCGGTCGCGCCAGTACGGCTGGCGGTGCAGCGGGATGTAGTGCACGCTGCAGCCGATGCCGGCGGCGAACAGGCGCTCGATCAGCGTGTCGCGGTCGACCGGCGCGCCGTCGGCCAGGCGCAGCACGTACAGGTGCCAGGCGTGGATGTCGCCCGCCGGCGCCGGCGCGGGGCGCACAGCGGGCAGCGCGGCGAAGCCGTCGTCGTAGGCGGCAGCGATCGCCGCGCGCCGCCGCTGGAACGCCCACGCCTTCTTCAGCTGCTGCAGCCCGAGCGCGGCGGCGAGATCGGTCAGGTTGTACTTGAAGCCCGGTGCGACGACGGCGTAGGCCCACCCCGGCACCTTCGAGGTGAAGCGGTCGAACGCGTCGCGGTCGATGCCGTGCAGCCGCATCACGCGCGCCCGCTTCGCGAGCGCGGCGTCGCGCGTCACGAGCATGCCGCCCTCGCCGGTCGTGATCGTCTTGTTGGCGTAGAAGCTGAACACCGTCGCGTCGCTGGCGAGCGTGCCCACGAGCGCGCCGCCGCTGGTGGCCGGCAGCGCGTGGGCGGCGTCCTCGACCACCTTCAGCCCGTGCCGTCGAGCGATGGCCAGCAGGGCCGGCATGTCGGCGGCGAGGCCGGCGAAGTGCACCGGCACGATCGCCTTCGTGCGCGGGCCGATCGCCGCCTCCACGTGCCGCGGGTCGAGGTTCAGCGTCGCCGCGTCGACGTCGACGAGCCGCACGTCGGCGCCGAGGTAGCGCACGACCTCGGCGGTGGCGGTGAAGGTGTGCGTCGGCACGATCACCTCGTCGCCGGGGCCGATGCGAAGCGCCTCGAGCGCCAGGTGCAGGCCGGCGGTGGCCGAATTCACGGCCACGCACTGCAGCGCCTCGTCGCCGAGGAAGGCGGCGAAGTCGCGCTCGAAGCGCTGCGCCTTCGGCCCCGTCGTGATCCAGCCCGAACGCAGCGTGTCGACGACTTCGGCGATCTCCTCGTCGCCGATCTCGGGCCGCGCGAACGGCAGGAACGGCGCCGCGCTCACGCCTCGTGCAGCGACACCCCGCGCGCGGCGCGGCCGATCGCGTGGTACTCGATGCCGAGCGCGGCCAGCAGCGCCGGCTCGAACAGGTTGCGGCCGTCGAACAGCACCGGCTGCTTCAGCGCGGCGCGCATCGCGTCGAAGTCGGGGCTGCGGAACTCCTTCCACTCGGTGATGATGACGAGCGCGTCGGCGCCGTCGAGCGCGGCCACCGCGCTGTCGGCGTAGGCCAGGCCCGGCGTATCGCCGAACACGCGCCTGGCCTCGTCGATCGCCACCGGGTCGTAGGCGGTGATGCGCGCGCCGCGCGCGAGCAGGTCGGCCACCAGCACGCGGCTCGGCGCCTCGCGCATGTCGTCGGTGCCGGGCTTGAACGCCAGCCCCCACAGCGCGAACGTGCGGCCGTCCAGCCGCTCGCCGAAGCGGGCGACGATCTTGTCGACCAGCACGTGCTTCTGCCGCTCGTTGGCGCGCTCCACCGCCTCGAGCACCCACAGCGCCTGGCCGTGATCGGCGGCGGTCTTCAGCAGCGCCTTGACGTCCTTCGGGAAGCACGAGCCGCCGTAGCCGGCCCCGGCGTAGAGGAACTGGTGGCCGATGCGCGGGTCGCTGCCGATGCCCTGGCGCACGCGCTCGATGTCGGCGCCGAGCTTCTCGGCCAGCAGCGCCAGCTCGTTCATGAAGCTGATGCGGGTGGCCAGCATCGCGTTGGCGGCGTACTTCGTGAACTCGGCGCTGCGCACGTCCATCACGAGCAGGCGGTCGCGGCTGCGCACGAACGGCGCGTACAGCGAGCGCATCAGCAGCACGGCGCGCTCGTCGTCGGCGCCGACGATCACGCGGTCGGGGCGCATGAAGTCGTCGACCGCCGCGCCTTCCTTCAGGAACTCGGGGTTGCTGACGACGGCGAAGTCGACCTCCACGCCGCGCGCGGCGAGCTCCTCGGCGATCGCGGCGCGCACGCGGTCGGCCGTGCCCACCGGCACCGTGCTCTTGTCGACGACGACCTTGTAGTCGGTCATGCGGCGGCCGATCTGGCGCGCCGCCTCGACGACGTGGCGCAGGTCGGCCGAGCCGTCCTCGTCGGGCGGCGTGCCCACGGCGATGAACTGCAGCGTGCCGTGCTGCACGCCGCGGTCGACGTCGGTCGAGAACTCGAGCCGCCTGGCCTGCACGTTGCGGCGCACGACGTCGAGCAGGCCGGGCTCGTGGATCGGCAGCCCGCCGTCCTGCAGGATGCGGATCTTGCGCTCGTCGACGTCGAGACACAGCACGTGGTTGCCCATCTCGGCGAGGCAGGCGCCGGTGACGAGGCCGACGTAACCGGTGCCGACGACCGTGACTTTCATCGCTGCAATCCTGGGTGGCGGTTGGGACGGGGGAACGGGGCCGGTCAGCGCGGCTTGCCGATCCAGCACAGCAGGTGCGTGCGCAGCGGCGGCACCGCGTCGAATACGCCGTACAGCGCCGGATGCACGCGGCACACCGCGCGCGCCAGCGGCGGGGCCAGCGTCACGCGCCAGGCGCGCATTGTGCCGTGCGGGAACAGCGCCGCCACGTCGGCGCGCGGCACGCCGCGCACGTCGGCGTTGCGCGGGTTGTCGCGCGTGAAGTCGTACCACCAGATGCCGCCGCCGGGGCGCACCCAGCGCCACATCGCGTCGGCCAGCCGCCGGCGGTACGCGGCGTCGAGCAGCGACGAGAACACGGTCGACTGCAGCACCAGGTCCTGGCTCGCGGGCTCGACCGGGGCGTCGAGCGCGTCGCCCTCGATCAGCCGCAGCGCGGCCGGCAGCCGCGCGCGCGCCAGCGCGGCGCGTTCGGGCAGCAGCTCGAGGCCGGTCAGCCGCGCCGGCGAAAAGCCGATGCGGACGAGCTCGAGCAGCTGGCCGCCGCTGCCGCAGCCGACGTCGGTCGCGCTCCTGGCGCCGAGGTCGCGCCAGCCGAGCCGGGCGAGCCAGCGCAGCAGCAGGCGCTCGCGCTCCAGGCGCGCGCGCCAGACCTCCGGGTTCAGCGGGTGGTAGCGCGGGTCGTCCGGGTCGCGGCGGGCGTAGCGCGCGCGCACGGCGTCGGTTTCGTCGTCGCTCGCCATCGCGGTCGGCGCCTCAGCGGCTCAGGCGCGCGAAGCGCTGGCGCCCGGGGCCGCCGCGCAGCGCGTCCCAGGCGCCGAGCAGCGAGCCGGCGCCGTACGCCAGGTGCTGCGTGGCGATCACGATGGGCAGCCGCCACCACAGCCGCGCCGGCGTGCCGACGGCCACGCCCAGGCTGAGCGTCGCCACGAGCGCGGCATAGCCGCCGGCGAGCCAGCCCAGCGGCGCCAGGCCCGCGCCGAGCGGCGCCGCCACGGCGGCGAGGGCGAGCGCGGCGACGAAGGCGCCCGGCAGCAGGTGGCGCGCCGCGGCCGGCTGGCCGTGCTTGCGCATCACGAACGGCTTCCAGTAGCCGTACTGCAGCCACTGGCGGGCGAGCGCGCGCAGCGATTCGCGCGGCCGGTAGCGCGAGCGGATGGCGGCGCTTTGCCACACGACGCCGCCGCCGCGCACGATGCGCAGGTTGTGCTCGTCGTCCTGGTTGCGCACCAGCGTCTCGTCGAAGCCGCCGAAGCGCTCGAACGTCGCGCGCGGCCAGCAGCCGAGGTAGACGGTGTCGACCGGCCCTTCGAGGTCGAGCCGGCGCGACGCCGCGTCGCCGGCGACCCAGCGCGACTGGAACGCGGCGGCGATCGCCCGCCCCCACGGCCCGTCGCCCTGGGCGCGCCAGGGGCCGCCGACGTTGTCGGCGCCGGTGCGCTTGAGGGTGGCCAGGCACGTGGCCACGTAGTCGGCGGCATAGGCGGTGTGCACGTCCATGCGCACGATCACGTCGCCGCGCGCGATCGCCAGCGCCCGGTTCAGCCCGCTGGCGACGATGCGCTGCGGGTTGTCGACCACCGTGAGCCGCGGCTCGGCGGCGGCGAGCGCGGCCAGCGCCTCGCGCGTGCCGTCGTCGCTCGCGCCGTCGGCCACGATCAGCTCGAGCGCCCAGCCCGCGGGCAGGCGCTGCGCGCGCACGGCGTCGACGAAGGCGGCGACGTGGTCGCGCTCGTTGCGGCACGGCGCGATGACGCTCACGAGGTGCGGCGCGTTCATGCCGCGCGCCCGAGCAGGCGCAGGTACAGCGCCCACATGCGGTCCATCTGCTCGCGCCGCGACGCCCGCCGCACCGCCAGCGCGCGGTTGTGCGCGCCCATCGCCGCGGTGGCGGCGCGGTCGCGCCACAGCGCGTGCAGCGCGTCGGCGAGCGCGGCGGCGTCGCCGGCGGGCACCAGGCGGCCGCCGGCGGGCTCGACCCAGGCGCGGTTGGCCGGCAGGTCCGAGGCGACGACGGCGCAGCCGCACGCCATCGCCTCGAGCAGCGCCACCGACGTGGCGTCGCTTCGCGGCACGCTGACCGCGACGTCGGCCGCGCGCAGCGCCTGCACGAGTCCGGCGTCGTCGACACGGCCGACGAACCGCGCCACCGGCTCCTCCGCGCCCTGCGGGTCGGACAGGCCGAGCGCGGCCGCGCGCTGGCGCAGCCCCGGCTCGAGCGCGCCGCCACCGAGCAGCAGCAGGCGAAGCCGCGCGCCGGGCTCGCGGCGGCGCAGCGCCGCGACGGCGTCGAGCACGACGTCGATCGCGTAGTTCGGCAGCCACTGCCGCGGGCTCGCGATCGTGAACACCGCGGGGTCGCGCGGCGCCGCCGGCGGCGTGAACCGCTCGACGTCGGCGCCCCAGTGGATCTCGACGCACGGGGCGGTGGCGCCGTGCGCCCGCAGGGCGGCGACGACGTCGGCGGCGTCGGCCGTCAGCAGATCGGCGCGGCGTACGATCCAGCGCGTCAGCGCCCGCCAGGCCGCGCCGCGCTGCGGCGTGACCAGCAGGTCGCTGCCCCACGCGGTCAGCACGACCGGGTGCACGCCGCTCGCGGCCGCCCACAGGCCGTTGGACGTCACGTAGTGGCCGTGCACGAGGTCCGGCGCCAGCCGCCGCGCGAACGCGCGCACCTGCGGCAGCGCGAGCAGCCAGCCGCGCGCGTCGCCACCCGGGTGCAGCGCTTGCACCGTCGCCGCGCCGGGCACCGCGGCCGGGCGGCGTGTCAGCACGTGGCACTCGGCGCCGCGGGCGTGCATCTCGGCGACCCAGCGCTGCAGGTGCACGCTGTCGGCGTCACCGGTGAGCAGCAGCCGCGGCGGCGTCACGGCCGCAGCGGCCCGGCCCACGCCTCGTAGTCGGCGCGCGCGGCCGGGTGGTGCGCGAGCAGCACGCGGTCGACGTCGCGCGTGTCGCCGACGACGCGCGCCGGCCGCCCTTCGACGATCGCGAAGTCGGGCACCGTGCCGCTGACGTAGCTGAACGCCTTCACCAGCACGCCGCGGCCCAGCCGCGCGCCGGGGCCGATCACGCTGTGCGGGCCGACGAAGCAGTACGGCCCGATCACGGTGGCCGCCTGCCGGTAGCCGGGCGGGTTCGGGTGGCCGAAGAACGAGCGCCCGCACACGCGCAGCGCGTGGTGCGTCGAGTGGCTGAGGATCGAGACGTGGTTCGTGATCTGGCAACCCTCGCCGATCTCGACCCCGCCCGAGGCGTCGATGACGTTGAAGTGGCCGATGTAGACGTGGTCGCCCAGGCGCAGGCGGTCGGCGAAGCCGACGTCGGTGTGGCTGCCGATGCGCGTGTGGGCGAGCCACGTGCCGTCGGCGCCGCGCCAGCCGTACACCATGCGCGGCGCGACGAGCCGCCGCCACCACGCGAGGAGCCTCCGCTTCCAGGTCACGGCCGCCATTGTCGCGGCACCGGCGCGGGGGCCGGCGCCGGCCGCCGCGCGGCGCGCCGGAACAGCAGCAGCGCCACGCCGATCGCGATCAGGTAGCTCGCGCTCGTGCTCGCCGCCGCGCCGGCGATGCCGTGGCGCGGCACCGCCCACAGGCAGCCGGCGACGTTGAGCGCGAGCGACAGCGCGGCGATGCGCGCCGCCCAGCCGGGGCGTCCGAGGTGGTTCGTGTAGTAGGCCGACAGCGCCGACGCCGCCGCGTAGCCGACCACCCCCGGCAGCAGCAGCGCGAGCGGCCACGCCACCCCCTCGTAGCCCGGGCCGAGCAGCGGCGGCAGCGCCGCCCACGCCAGCGCCCACAGCAGCGGCGCGGCGAGCGCGGTGGCGACGACGCCCACGCGCGCCGCGGCCCACGCGGTGGCCGCGGCGCGCGCGGCGTCCGGCTCGCCGATGCGGCGGTACGCGGCCACGCTCAGCGCCGACGACAGCAGCCACAGCAGCTCGGCGACCTGCACCGCGACCGCGTAGACGCCGGTGGCCGCCAGACCCTGCGTCTGCTCGACGACGAACAGCGGCGCGCGCACGTTGAGCACGCTGACGACGTTGGCCAGCCCGACCGCGGCGACGAAGCGCCACTCCTCTCGCGCCGGCGCGGCCGGCGCGGCGCCGAGCCGTGCCGGCGCCTCGCGCAGCGCCCACGCCGCGGCGACGCCGGCGACGACGACGCGCGCCGCCACCCAGGCCGCGAGCACGCCCGGCAGCGCACGGCCGCCAGCGCCGACGCCGCCGGCCCAGGCGGCGACCGCCGCCAGGCCGGCGAGCGTCAGCAGCGGCTGCGCGACCAGCGGCGCGCCGAGCCGCCCCATCTGCCCGCGGCCGAGCCACAGGCCGCTCGCGGTCGGCACCCACAGCAGCACCGGGGCGGCGAGCGCGAGCCAGCCGAGGTCGGCGTACGGCGGGCGCTGCGCCACCGCGGCGACGGCCCAGGCACCGAGGGCGACGGCCACGCCGACGGCGGTGGCCACCCGCAGCCACGCGCGCAGCGGCGCCGCGCCGTCGTCGCCGTGGTGCGAGATGCGCCGCGCCAGCGCGAGCCCGAAGCCGCTGCACAGCGTCAGCAGCGCCGCCTCGACGGCGAGGAAGAGCGCGAACGCCCCCTGCACCGCGGGCCCCAGGCGCGCCACGACGACGACCACCGCGACGCCGAGCCCGGTGGCCGCGGCGCGCGCGGCCAGATGGCGGGCAGCCCCGGGGGCCAGACCGGCGAGCGACATGGGCAACAGGGACGGGCGACGGGGGCCCGGGGCGAGCGCGCAGCGGGGCCGCGATTGTCCCCGACACCTACAATCTGCGGCCCACTTCGCCCGCGCCATGAACGACGCCGCCCGAACCGCCCTGCCCGAGCTGACCGCCGACGAGAACCGGCTGATCGAGCAGCGGCGCGAGAAGCTGGCGGCGCTGCGCCGCCTCGGGCCCGCGTTCCCGAACGACTTCAAGCCCAGCCACGACGCGGCCGACCTGCAGCGCCGCTACGGCCAGCTGCCCAACGACGAGCTCGAGCCGCAGGCGGTGCGCGTGCGCGTGGCCGGGCGCATGATGCTCAAGCGAATCATGGGCAAGGCGAGCTTCGCGACGCTGCAGGACGGCTCGATGGGGCCCACCGGCGGGCGGATCCAGCTCTTCGTCTCGCGCGACGGCATCGGCGAGGCCGCCTACGAGGGCTTCAAGCACTGGGACCTCGGCGACATCGTCGGCGCCGAGGGCACCCTCTTCCGCACCCGCACCGGCGAGCTCAGCGTCAAGGTCGACGCGCTGCGCCTGCTCGTCAAGAGCCTGCGCCCGCTGCCCGACAAGTTCCACGGCCTGACCGACCCCGAGCAGAAGGTGCGCCAGCGCTACGTCGACCTGATCGTCGACGAGAAGGCGCGCGAGCGCTTCGTGGCCCGCAGCAAGGCGGTGGCGTCGATCCGCAACTTCATGGTCGAGCACGGCTTCCTCGAGGTCGAGACGCCGATGCTGCACCCGATCCCCGGCGGCGCCAACGCCAGGCCGTTCGTGACCCACCACAACGCGCTCGACCAGCCGATGTTCCTGCGCATCGCACCCGAGCTTTACCTGAAGCGCCTGCTGGTGGGCGGCTTCGAGCGCGTGTTCGAGATCAACCGCAACTTCCGCAACGAGGGCATCAGCGTCCGCCACAACCCCGAGTTCACGATGATGGAGTTCTACGCGGCGTACTGGAACCACCGCGACCTGATGGACTTCACCGAGCAGTTGCTGCGCCACGCCGCGCGTCAGGCCACCGGCAGCGCCGTCGTGGACTACGGGGGGCGGCCGGTCGACCTCGACGCGCCGTTTCGCCGCCTCACGGTGCCCGAGGCGCTCGTCGAGTACGCCGGGCTGAGCGCCGCCGAGGCCGCCGACGCCGGCGTGCTGCACGCACGGCTGAAGGCGCTCGGCGAGGAGCCGCCGTCGCACTGGACGCTCGCCGAGCTGCAGTTCGGCCTGTTCGAGGCCGCCGTCGAGCACCAGCTGTGGCAGCCCACGTTCGTCGTCGACTACCCGGTCGAGGTCTCGCCGCTGGCGCGCGCGGCCGACCACGACCCGACGGTCACCGAGCGCTTCGAGCTGTTCATCACCGGGCGCGAGATCGCCAACGGCTTTTCCGAGCTCAACGACGCCGAGGACCAGGCCGCGCGCTTCGCCGCCCAGGCCGCCGCGAAGGCGGCCGGCGACGAGGAGGCGATGTACTACGACGCCGACTTCGTGCGCGCGCTCGAGTACGGCATGCCGCCCGCCGGGGGCTGCGGCGTGGGCATCGACCGCCTGGTGATGCTGCTGACCGACAGCCCGAGCATCCGCGACGTGATCCTGTTCCCGGCGCTGCGCCACGAGGCGGGCGACCTCGCGCCGCCCGTGCGCGGCGGCTGACGGCGCGCGGGCGGCGGGGACGACGCAAGGGGGCACGATGGCCGCGCGCATCGAGTCCCTGGCGGCGATCGAGGCGGCTTGCTGGCGCACGCTCGAGCAGGCGGCGGCCACGCGCGGCCACCCGTGGCGCGCGATGGCGCTGGCCACCACCGACGGCGAGGCCGGGCACGCGCGCACCGTGATCCTGCGCGAGGTCGACGTCGACGAGCGGCGGCTCGTGTTCTACACCGACGTGCGCTCGGCCAAGGTCGGGCAGATCGCCGCCCACCCGATCGGCACCGTGCTCGCCTGGTCGGCCGAGCTCGGCTGGCAGCTGCGGCTGCGCTGCCGCCTCACGGTCGACCACGGCGGGCTCGCCGCGTCGTCGCGCTGGGCGCGGCTGAAGCTCACGCCGGCGGCGCAGGACTACCTGTCGCCGCTCGCGCCGGGCACCGTGCTCGGGTCGGACCTGCCGCCGGCCGCCGGGCCGTCGCGCGAGACGTTCGCGCTGCTCGAAGCGCAGGTCGAGGCGGTCGACTGGCTCGAGCTGCACGCCGAAGGCCACCGCCGCGCCGCCTTCGACGCCCTCGGCGCGCGCTGGCTGCAGCCCTGACCGCAACGAGGCCCTGCCGGCGGGCCGTGACGGATTGGCGCCGGGGCCCTTCAAGCGCGGACAGCGCGGCCGATAACGCGGCGTGGATCGTGACAGACAACCCACTTCGCCGCCGCCGGCCCACCCGGTCGTCGAGCGGCTCACCCATGCCACCGCAGCGTTCGCGCGCCACCAGGTGCTGCACGAGCTCGAGCAGCGCGTGCATCACCTGAGCACTGGCGACCCGCTCGCGCGGCGCGTGCGCCACTGCGTCGAGCGCGGCGTGCCCTACTTCGCGCCGGCCGACCCGCACTACCTCGAATGGGCCGGCCACGTCGCGGCGCTGTGGGACGCCGTCGACGCCCGCACCGAAGGCCGGATCAGCGATGCTTGAACGACGGCGCGCGCTTGGCGAGGAAGGCTTGCATGCCTTCCTTCTGGTCGGCGGTGGCGAACATCGTGTGGAACATCCGCCGCTCGAATGCCAGCCCTTCGGCGAGCGGCGACTCGAACGCGCGGTTGACGCATTCCTTGGCCATCATCAGCGCCGGCAGGCCGAGGCTGCAGATCGTCGCCGCGGCGGCCATCGCCTCGTCGATCAGCTTGTCGGCCGGCACGACGCGCGACACCAGCCCCGCGCGCTCGGCCTCGGCGGCGTCCATGAAGCGCCCGGTCAGCACGAGGTCCATCGCCTTGCTCTTGCCCACCGCGCGCGGCAGCCGCTGCGTGCCGCCGGCGCCCGGGATGATGCCGATCTTGATCTCGGGCTGGCCGAAGCGGGCGTTGTCGGCGGCGATGACGAAGTCGCACATCATCGCCAGCTCGCAGCCGCCGCCGAGCGCGAAGCCGGCGACCGCGGCGATCACCGGCTTGCGCACGCGGGTGACCGTCTCCCAGTTGCGGGTGATCACGTTGCCGCGGTACATGTCGATGAAGTCGTGCTGCGCCCAGGCGCCGATGTCGGCCCCCGCGGCGAAGGCCCGCTCGTTGCCGGTGAGCACGATGCAGCCGATGCCGTCGTCGGCGTCGAAGGCGGTGAGCGCGGCCCCGAGCTCGTCCATCAGCGCGTCGTTCAGCGCGTTGAGCTGCTTCGGCCGGTTCAGCGTGATCAGGGCGGTCTGCAGCGGGCCGTCGCCGCGCCGCTCGGTCAGCAGGTACTGGTAGGTGGTCATCGGTCGCTCCAGGGCCCTTGCCGCGGGCCGGCGGCGGCACTATACGTGCGGGCGGCCGCCGGAGGTTGACGCGATGCCGATGCTCTACCGCAAGACCGACAAGGGCGCTGCCGAGATCGCGACCCGCTCGCACCGCCTGCCGCCGCGGCTGCGCCAGCTGCTGATCCTGGTCGACGGCCGACGCGACGACGCCGAGCTGCGCCGCCTCGTGCACCCCGGCTGCGACGAGGCGCTGCACGCCCTGGCCGCCGACGGCTTCATCGAGCTGGTGGGCATCACCGCGGTGCACGTGGTGGCGCAGCCGCCGGCCGCAGCCGCGCCCTCGGTGCCCTCCGCACCCGTCCCCCTCGCCGCGGCCGCACCGAACCTGGAGCAGCTGCGGCGCGACGCCGTGCGCGCGCTGACCGACCAGCTCGGCCCGGCCGCCGAAGCGCTGGCGCTGAAGATCGAGCGCACGCGCAACGCCGACGAGCTGCGCCGGCTGCTCGAGATGGGGCAGCACAGCCTGCGCCAGTTGCGCGGCGCGGCCGCGGCGGCGGCGTTCGCGGAGCGCTTCGGGCTGCGCGCCACGCAGTAGGGCGACCGGCCCCCGGCGGACGCCGGACGGGTTCAGGGCGCCTGCTGCGGCGGCCCCGCGAGCCGCATGTCGACGAAGTTCTGCTCGTCCTGGCGGATCAGGATGCGCACCGGCAGGTACTGCAGCGTCGGTGCGAACCAGGCCTCGGCGCTCAGGTCCTGGCCCGGGCGGTGCAGGCCTCGCGACGGCCGCACGTGCACGGCCGGCAGCGCGCCGATTGGCGTGGCGAGCACGTCCTCGCCGAGCACCTCGTAGCGCCAGCGCTCGACGCGCCGCGGCAGCACGAGCGCGAACTCGACGCTGCGCCCGGGCTGCAGCAGCTCGGGCTGCAGCGTGAACAGCCACGTCAGCTGCACGAACTGGCTCGACGGGTCCTGCACGCCCTCGGGCCGCGGCACGGCGCGGCCGTCGGCGAGCACGACCTCGTCGCGGCCGATCGTCATCGTGACGACGCGCGGCGCGCGGCCGAGCACCGTCGTCTCCTCGTCGTAGCGGCGCGGGCGCAGACCCTCGGCGGTGAGGTCGCCATCGCTGACCATGCGGCGGGTGACCAGCGGCGCGAACGGCGGGCCGACGACGACGTCGAGGTGGACCTGGTAGCGCTCGCCCTCGCGCAACCAGCGCACCTGCGCGCTGCCGTGCACCTCGCCGCGATACCAGCCGGTGAGCTCGTAGCGCAGCCGCGTCGACGGCGGCCACTCGAACGCCGGCGCGCCGTCGGCGGCCGCAGGCGCCTCGGCGGCGGCGTCGCTCGCCGCGGCGTCGGGGGCCGCTGCCGCCACGGTGCCGTCGACGGCCGTCGGCGGCGCGACCTCCGGCGGCAACGGCGCCGATGCCGGCGCGTCTGCCGCCGCCACCGCCTCGGCCTCGGCGGCGGCCTCGGCCGG
>CALIDR010000071.1 GCA_938022295.1 uncultured Burkholderiaceae bacterium | reverse complement strand
TGGCGTGGGGCGACGCGGTGGCCACCGGCATGCTGACCTCGATCTTCGTCGCGTTCAGGCCCGAGTGGCTGGCGACGTATTCCGATGCGCGGTACCTGCCGTTAAGCAAGAAGTGAACGCCGCAAAGTCGAACGGCCGCGTGTAGCGGCCGTTCCATCTGGTGCATCCATCTGCCGAAGCAGAATCTGCTTGTTAGCGGACAGAGCCCATATCCCGAGCATCGAACGGCGCAAGGATATCCTCACCGCGATCGCCGTTCAACCCACGGGGAGGACACGTGCTGCCACGCATGCGCTATCGCCTTGCCATCGATCTCGGGGCCGCATCCATCGGCTGGTGCCTGATCCGGCTCGACAGCGATGACAACCCCGTCGCGGTGATCCGCATGGGCACGCGGATCTTCTCCGACGGGCGCAACGCCAAGGACGGTTCATCGCTGGCCGTCACGCGCAGACTTGCGCGCCAGATGCGGCGTCGACGTGACCGCCTGCTCAAGCGGAAGGACGTCTGCAAGGCGCATTGATTCGGCTCGGCTTCTGGCCTGAAGCCGAGCCCGACCGGAAGGCATTGGCACGACTCGACCCGTACGCCCTGCGCAAGTCGGGGTTGGACAAGCCGTTGTCGCCGGCCGAGTTCGGACGGGCACTCTTTCACCTGAACCAGCGGCGCGGCTTCCAGAGCAACCGACGAACCGACAGGAAGGACGCCGAGAGCGGACTGCTCAAGTCCGCCATCCGTCGGCTGCGCGACGAACTCGGCCAGCAGGGTGCGCGCACGGTCGGCGAATGGCTCGCGGACCGGCACGCACGCCGGCTGGGCGTGCGCGCCCGGCTGCGGGGCAAGACGGTGCGCGATCGCGCCTACGAGCTGTACGTGGACCGGGCGATGATCGCCGACGAGTTCGATCGGCTCTGGGCGGCACAGGCGAGCTTCGATCCGGCCTTCTACACGGAGGCACGACGCGCCGAGCTTCGGGACATCCTGCTGCACCAGCGCCCGCTGCGACCCGTCCCGCCGGGCCGCTGCACCCTGCTGCCCGATCAGCCGCGTGCACCACTGGCCCTGCCCACCACGCAGCGGTTTCGCATCTACCAGGAGCTGAACCACCTGCGCGTGCTCGACCCCGACCTCCAGGAACGGGCGCTGACGCGCGAGCAGCGCGACACGTTGGCAGACCTGCTGGAGCGCAAAGACGTCACCTTCACGCAGATGCTCAAGGCCCTCAAGCTGCCGGGCACGACGCGGTTCAACCTGCAGGACGCCAAGCGCGACCGCCTCAAGGGCAACGCCACGACCCGCGAGCTGTCCAAGCCCGAGTGCTTCGGTGACGCGTGGTTCAGCTTCGATCCCGCCACGCAAGACGAGATCGTGGAGCGTCTGCTGAACGAGCCGAGCGAGGCCGAACTCGTGCAGTGGCTGATTCAGCACACCGGCGTCGACGAGGCGGCGGCCGAGCGCATCGCCAACGCCGGGCTCGCCGAGGGCTACGGCAACCTCAGCCGCGCCGCGATGCAGCGCGTCCTGCCGCAGCTGCAGCATGACGTCGTGAGCTACGCGCAGGCCGTGGTCGCCGCCGGCTTCGACAGCCACAGTGCCCTGTCCCACGCCGAGCAGACCGGCGAGGTCATGGAGCAGCTGCCCTACTACGGCGAGGCGCTGCAGCGCCACGTCGGCTTCGGCACCGGCAAGCCGGACGACCCGCCCGAGAAGCGTTTCGGCCGCATCGCGAACCCGACCGTCCACATCGGCCTCAACGAGTTGCGCAAAGTCGTCAACGCTCTCATCGCCCGGTACGGCCACCCCTCCGAGGTCGTCGTGGAAGTCGCGCGCGAACTCAAGCAGAGCCGCGAGCAGCGCGAGCGCGAGAACGAGCGCCAGGCCGAACGCCAGCGACAGAACGAGATCTTCCGCGAGCAGATCCAGTCGCTTCCCGGCCGCAGCGGGCAGCCCGTGTCTGCGCTCGATCTGCAGCTGATGCGGCTATGGGTCGAACTCAACCCGCAGGACGCGGCCAACCGACGCTGCCCCTACACGGGCGAGCAGATCAGCATGGCGATGCTGTTCTCGCCGGAAGTCGAGATCGAGCACATCCTGCCGTTCTCGATGACGCTGGACGACAGCCTCAACAACAAGACCGTCGCGCTGCGCCGGGCCAACCGCGAAAAGGGCAACCGCACGCCTTACGAGGCCTTCGGCCACTCACCGCCCGGCTACGACTACGCCGCGATCCTCGAACGCGCCGCCCTGATGCCCAGGGACAAGGCCAAGCGCTTCGCGGCCGACGGGTATCAGCGCTGGCTGCGCGAAGACAAGGACTTCCTCGCGCGCGCGCTCAACGACACCGCCTACCTCTCACGCATCGCGAAGGAGTATCTGTCGCTGATCTGCCCACCCCACAAGGTGCGCGTGATCCCGGGACGGCTGACGGCGATGCTGCGCGGCAAGTTCGGGCTGAACACCGTGCTGTCGGCAAGCGGCGAGAAGAACCGCGACGACCATCGCCACCACGCCGTCGATGCCGCCGTCATCGGCGTGACAGACCAAGGCCTGCTCCAGCGCTTCGCGAAGGCCAGCGCCGACGCCCGCCAGCAGCAGTTGGGCAAGCTGGTCGACAGCATGCCGCTGCCGTGGCCCACCTACCGCGAGCACGTCGCGCGCGCCGCGGCCCACGTCGTCGTCAGCCACCGGCCCGACCACGGACACGAGGGTGCCTTGCACAACGAGACGGCGTACGGGCTGGGCCCCGACGGACGCGTGACGCACCGCGTCATGCTCGACAGCTTCAAGAGCGCCGACGAGATCGAGAAGAAGACGTTCGCCGACGAGCGCCTGAAGGCGTGGCTGCTCGAGCGCACGGCCGGACTCTCGGGCAAGGCCTTCGCCGAGCGCATCGAGGCGCTGCAGCACGAGCGTGGCATCCGTCGCGTCAAGCTCGTCGAGCCCTTGTCGGTGATCGCCATCCGCAGCACGAAGGACGCGGGCCGGCACGGTACCGACGAGTCCGGCGCACCGCGCGCCTACAAGGGCTACAAGGGCGACAGCAACTACGGCATCGAGATCTGGCGCGACGACCGCGGCCGCTGGCAGGGCAGCGTGATCTCGACCTTCGAGGCGTACCGCATCGTGCGCGAGCACGGCGGCGGCGAACTGGGTTGGCGGCGGCTGCGTCACCCGACGCTCGCGCAGAACGGCCGCCCTCTCGTGATGCGCCTCACGAAAGGCGACTGCGTGCGGCTCGAACTCGACGGCCGCGCGCCGTTGATGGTGGTGGCGAAGATCTCGCAGAACGGGCAGGTGTTCATGGCCGAGCATCACGAAGCCAACGTCGACGCGCGCAACCGCGACAAGGACAGCGGCTTCAAGTACGTGTCCAAGATGGCTGGGTCGTTCCAGTCCGCGCACGCGCGCCGCGTGACGGTGTCGCCGATCGGCGACGTGCGAGACCCAGGCTACCCGGGGTAGGAGCAGTGATCGGCCGGATCGTCGAAGTCGCCGACGACCGCCGACACCTCGCGCTGTCGCGCGGCTTCATGGTCGTGCACGACACCGACGGCGAGCGCCGCGAACTCGGCCAGGTGCCGCTGGACGACATCGTGGCCGTCATCGCCAACGCCCACGGCCTGAGCTACACCAACAACCTGCTCGTGGCGCTGGCCGAGCGCGGCGCGCCGTTCGTGCTGTGCGCCGCCAACCACAACGCGGTGGGCATGCTGCTGCCGGTCGACGGCCATCACCTGCAGGGCAAGCGCTTCGATGCCCAGATCGCGGCCTCGCGCCCCACGGTCAAGCGCGCCTGGGCCGAGATCGTGCGCGCCAAGCTGCAGCAGCAGGCGGCGGCACTGGAAGCCGCCGGTGCGCCGACGGCGCCGCTGGCGGCGCTGGCGACACGCGTGAGGTCGGGAGACCCCGACAACCTCGAAGCGCAGGGCGCGCGGCGCTATTGGTCGCTGCTGTTCGGCGACGCGTTCCGACGTGACCAGGACGGCGGTGGCGTCAACGGCCTGCTGAACTACGGCTACACCGTCTTGCGGGCCTGCACGGCACGATCCGTCGTGGCCGCCGGGCTGCACCCGACGCTCGGCCTGCACCACAGCAACGAGGCCAACGCGATGCGGCTCGTCGACGACCTGATGGAGCCGTTCAGACCGGTGATCGACCTCAAGGTGTGGCTGCTGCTGCGCAATGGCGAGGGCGAGGTGACGCCGGACACGAAGCGGGCGCTGGTGCGCACCCTGTACGACGACCTGCCAACGGCGACCGGCGCGACGCCGCTGATGGTGTGCACGCAGCGCCTGGCCACCTCGCTGGCGCAGGTGTTCACCGGCGAACGCGAACGGCTCGAACTGCCGCTGCCGGGTTTGCCCCTGTCGCTGGCGGCGAGCCTCGACGACGAGTAGGCGCCGGCGTGCTCAGCGGGTACCGGCTGATGTGGATGATGGTGATGTTCGACCTGCCGGTGGTCGAGAAGGCCGAGCGCAAGGCCGCGACGGACTTCCGCAAGGCGCTGCTGGACCAGGGCTTCGAGATGACGCAGTTCTCCGTCTACCTGCGCTTCTGCACGAGCCAGGCGCAGGTGGACACCTACGCCAAACGCGTCGAGGACGTGTTGCCCGAAGGGGGCAAAGGTCAGCATACTCACCTTCACCGACAAGCAGTACGAGCGCATCGTGAGCTTCGTCGGCAAGGCCAAGCAGCCCGCCAGCAAAACGCCCGACCAGTTCGACCTGTTCTGACCCTTGCGCGCAGTTCGAGTGGCCCCAGAAAGGCAAAACCCCTCGACGAATCAAGGGGTTGCCGTACTTCCAGTCTAGACGCTCGGGATATGAGCTCTGGCCGGAACTACGGGAACTATCACTTCGAGCGCCTGGCCAGTCTAGACGCTCGGGATATGAGCTCTGGCCGGAACTTGTCGGCCAGCACCTTGCGAACTTCGGCAAGTCTAGACGCTCGGGATATGAGCTCTGGCCGGAACACCAGCACACCGTTGACGCGGGCCTTGTTCAGTCTAGACGCTCGGGATATGAGCTCTGGCCGGAACCTCACTATCATGGTCAGGGGGACGGTCTTCAGTCTAGACGCTCGGGATATGAGCTCTGGCCGGAACTTGACCGTGACCACGCCGTTCACGCCGGCGAGTCTAGACGCTCGGGATATGAGCTCTGGCCGGAACCCGTTTATACGCCGGGTGATGGCGGTGAAGAGTCTAGACGCTCGGGATATGAGCTCTGGCCGGAACCCGTTTATACGCCGGGTGATGGCG
>CALIDR010000070.1 GCA_938022295.1 uncultured Burkholderiaceae bacterium | reverse complement strand
CTGCGCACCCGATCGAGCCGCCCTCGGACACGCTGGCGGCGTTGCGAATCCTCGCGATGGCCCGCGCCATCGCTGCGGTTCGCGCCTTGCCAGCGCGCCCGATGACGGCCCGCTCAGGCGCGCCCAACTGCCGGATCTAGGCTGACAGCGCCCCGCCCGCGCGCCGGCGCTACGGGGCCTGCAGCGGATCGGGCCCGTAGCGGTTCGGCCCCGGCGTGCCGCGCAGCATCCCGTTCTCGATCAGCAGCCACAGGCCGCCGATCACCGGGATCAGGCCGACGAGCACCCACCACGCCGACTTGTCGCGGTCGTGCCAGCGCTTGACCGAGATCGCCACCGAAGGCCACAGCAGCAGCAGCGAGACGACGCCGGTGGCGGCGTCGGGGTCGAGCCCGGCGATGCGCAGCAGCGCGGTCAGCAGCAGGCCCAGGCCGAGCATCGCCGCCACCCCGTACAGCCACCAGGTGCGCCGCGCGATGCGGCCCCGGAAGCCGAAGAAGATCTGCGCCGGCTCCATCGGCGCGGCGGGGGCGGGCGAGGCGGACACGGCGGGCGGCGGCGGGTCGGGATGCCCGAGCATAAGGCCGCGGCGGGCGGCCGCGTTGCGCCTACGATCGGGCGCGATGACCACGACGACCGCGCTCGAAGCCGGCCGCGACGGCGACCTCGTCGTCGAGCGCCCCGAGGGGCTGTACTGTCCGCAAGGCGACTTCCACATCGACCCCTGGCGCCCGGTCGACCGCGCCGTGATCACGCACGCCCACGCCGACCACGCGCGCCGCGGCCATGGCCACTACCTCGCCTCGGCGCCGAGCGAGGGCGTGCTGCGCGCGCGCCTGGGCGCCGACATCGCGCTGCAACCGCTCGCCTGGGGCGAGACCGTCGAGCACCGCGGCGTGCGCGTGAGCCTGCACCCGGCCGGGCACGTGCTCGGCGCGGCGCAGGTGCGGCTCGAGCACCGCGGCCGGGTGTGGGTCGTCTCGGGCGACTACTACCTGAGCGCGCACGACGAGACGAACCCGACCTGCACCCCGTTCGAGCCGGTGCGCTGCGACGCCTTCGTCACCGAGAGCACGTTCGGCCTGCCGGTGTACCGCTGGCGGCCGCAGGCGCAGGTGTTCGCCGAGATCGACGCCTGGTGGGCCGCCAACGCCGCGGCCGGCCGCGCGAGCCTGCTGCTGGCCTACAGCTTCGGCAAGGCGCAGCGGCTGCTCGCCGGCGTCGACGCCTCGATCGGGCCGATCGCCGTCCACGGGGCGGTCGAGCCGATCAACGCCGCGTACCGCGCCGCCGGCGTGGCGCTGCCGCCGACGCGGCGCGTCACCGAGCTCGGCAAGGACGAGCTCGGGCGCGCGCTCGTCGTCGCGCCGCCGTCGGTGCAGGGCAGCCCGTGGCTGCGGCGGCTCGGCGACCACGGCGACGCGTTCGCCAGCGGCTGGATGCAGCTGCGCGGCACGCGCAGGCGGCGCGGCGTCGACCGCGGCTTCGTGCTGTCGGACCACGCCGACTGGCCCGGCCTGCAGCGCGCGATCGCCGCCACCGGCGCCGCGCGCGTGATCGTGACCCACGGCTACGAGGCGGTGATGGTGCGCTGGCTGCGCGAGCGCGGGCTCGACGCGGCGTCGTTCCGCACCGAGTACGGCGACGAGGCGCTCGACGAGGCGGCGCCGGCCGTGGTCACCGACGTCGCCTGAGCGAGGCTACCGATGCGCAAACGCCGGCCGCCGCTGTCCAAGGTCTACGGCCTGCTCGAACCGGGCCCGGTGGTGCTGCTGACGACGTCGCGGCGCGGCCGCGCCAACGTGATGACGCTGTCGTGGCACACGATGCTCGAGTTCGAGCCGCCGCTGGTCGGCGTCGTCGTCGGCGACCAGGATCACAGCTTCGAGGCGCTGCGCGCGACCCGCGAGGCCGTGATCAACGTCCCCACCGTCGAGCTCGGCCCGGCGGTGGTCGGCTGCGGCAACACGAGCGGTGCGCGCGTCGACAAGTTCGCCGCCTTCGGCCTGACGCCGAAGCCGGCGTCGCAGGTGGCGCCGCCGCTGGTCGACGAGTGCTGGGCCAGCCTCGAGTGCCGCGTCGTCGACACGCGCGGCGTGAACCGCTACGGCCTGTTCGTGCTCGAGGTCGTCGCGGCGTGGGCCGATCCGAACGTGACGGACCCGCGCACGCTGCATCACCGCGGCCGGGGGCGCTTCATGATGGCGGGGCAGACGATCCGGCTGCGGTCCCGGATGCGCTGATCGGCCGTTGCCGGTGCCGGCGTCGCGTCGGCCGGCGCGCGGCCCGTGATGCCGGCTTTCAGCGCCGCCGCTCCCGGCCCGGCCGGTGTCGCGCCGCCGCGGCGCGGCTGGCCTTCGCGGTGGCCGATCCGCCGGCGGGCGTCGGCTTGAGCCAGCGGTACACCCGCACCGGCGGCACGTTGAGCCATTCCCACGACACCTCCGGGTCGCCGAGGAACGGGGCGGCGTAGTCGGCGACGTGGCCTCGCACCTGATAGGCGACGAAGCGGCCGCCCGGCGCGAGGCAGCGCGCGATCGCCGCCGCCACGCGCTCGGCCGCGCGGGCCGGCAAGGTGGAGAACGGGATGCCCGAGACGACCACGTCGGGCGCCGGCAGCCGCTGCGCGCGCAGGATCTCCTCGAGCTGCTCGGCGCTGCCCAGGTGCACCGCGAAACGGGGGTCCGTGATCTCGCGGCGCAGCCGGGCGTCGAACATCGGGCTCAGTTCGATCGCGAGCAGCCGCGCCTCGGGCCGCGCCGCGCGCAGCAACGCGCGCGTGGTGCCGCCGGTGCCCGGGCCGAGCTCGACGATCGTGCGCGCGTCGGCCACGCCCGCCGCGCGCACCAGCCGCTGCTCGAGGAACGCCGAGCTCGGCACGATCGAGGCCACCTGACGCGGCTGGGCCAGGAACCCGCGCAGGAACGCGCGCTGCTGCGCGAACGTGGAGCCCTGTGGCGACGACGGCGGCGCGGTCCGGTCGGCCGGCGGCAGTGCCGTGCCGTTCAGCCGCTGCGCGACCACGACCGCCTCGCGGTCGCGCTTCGATCGTTCCCCCATCGTCGGTTCCTCCACTGTCGATTTCGCGCCGAGGCGCGGGCTGTCGTTGCCGTGCCGCCGGCGCGATGCCGCCTCGCGCCCGGCAGACACCGAGGGTAACCCGGCCGCGAGCCGCGCGGCGGCCCGCCCGGCAGGGCGAGGGACGACGAGCAGCCATCGGCGCCGCGGCGAGCCTTAAGATGCCCGCGTCGTCGCACGACCGGCACGGAAGGAGGGCAGCCATGGCACGCTCGAGCATCGGGGCGCTGATTCTGCTGCCGCTGGCGATCGGATCGGCAGCGCCGTCGCACGCCGCACGTGCCACCGTCGACCGCTTCGACGCCAGCACGCTCGAGGTCCGCGCCGGCGGCGTGGTCGACTTCGACGTGCGCTTCACGGTGGCGACCGATCGCCACGCCGGCGGCGGCAGCAACCCGACCGAGCCCGCGCCCGAGGAGGGCCACCAGGAGTGGCTCGTCAACTGGTACCACGACTACGGCGAGCAGCTCGTGGTGGTCTCGTTCGCGGCGATGGGCCAGTCGTTCGAGGTCCGGCCTTCGGTGGCGGCGGGCGCGACGTACGCGGGGCAGTGGACGTTCTCGGTGACGTTTCCTTCGCCCGGGCGCTACGACGTCGACCTCGCCGGCCAGTGGGAAACGCGCGGGTGGAGCACCTACAGCGCCGAGACCGCCAGCCGCGGGTGCTGGTACGACGAGTTCGACGACGAAGGCCAGGCGGTGGGCGGACTGCGGTGCGACTGGTGGCAATGGTCGTACGAGGACAACGTCGAGTCGTGGGACGACTGGGGCGGCTTCGCCGGCCCGAGCCGGCTGTCGGTCGTCGTCACCGCGGTGCCCGAGCCTGCGACGGCGGCGCTGTGGGCGGCGGGCCTCGGCTGGCTCGCCTGGCGGGCAGGGCAGCCGTCGCCGCGGGCGCGCCGGCAGCCGTAGGCGCCGTTCAGCCGGCGTTGGCGGCCACCTCGCCGCGCGCGATCGCCGCGCGCAGCATCGCGTGGTCGGCCTCGGTGCGGTCGGCGTAGGCCGCGGCCCACGCCGCCAGCGCGTCGTCGAGCCCGTCGCCGTCGCCGCAGCAGCCGGCGATCGCGGCGGCGTCGCCGGTGCGGGCGTGCGCCCGCGCGAGCAGCGTGCCGTAGCTCCAGGCGAAGGCGGCGAACGTCGGCGCGTTCATCTTCTCGGGCGCGAACGAGGCCTTCAGATTGCGCATCTGACGCACGTGGCAGGGCACGCCGCCGACCGTGGTCCAGCCCAGCGGCGGGTCGCCGAAAGCCTGCAGCAGCCGCTGGCCGTGCACGACGCGGCGCCCGTCGTGCGCGAGGTCCGCGGGCTGCGGCGGCCCGTACGGCGCGTGCGCCGGCGGCGCGGCCTGCTCGACCTGCAGGAACAGCGGATCGCCGGCGTCGTTGCCGAACAGCATCACGACCCAGACGAGCAGGCCGACGCTGCCCACGCCGACGACGCGGTGCGCGACCTCGGCGACGCGGCAGCGCTGCAGCATGAAGTGCCGCTCGGGCGACAGCGTCTGCAGAGGTAGTCGTGCAGCGACTGGGCGACCATCTCGCGCTCGGCGGGCTCGAGGGCGGTCAGCAGCGGCGGCTGCCCGTCGAAGCGCCAGCCGCCACCGGGCCGCTCGGGCGCCATCGAGGTGAGAAGCGCGGCGTTGTCGGAGGCCCGCGCCTTGTCCTCGGCTTTGCGCAGCAGCTTGCGCACGCCTTCGCCGGGCGCCCAGGGGGACGGCACGCCGGCGAGCAGGTCCGCCACCGCGGTGCGGCGCCGCCACAGCGTCAGCACCGGCACCGCGGCCAGCTCGTGCATCGCGCCGCAGTAGCCGCCGGCGGTGCCGCGCACGGCGCGCGCGCGGTCGCGCTCGCCGAGGCCGATCTCGCGGCCGGCGACCTCGACGCTCGCGGTCAGGCGCTCGAGGTCCCACTCCCAGGGCCCGAACATCACCTCGTCGAAGTCGTCGAGGTCGACGAGGACCTCGCCGTCGGCGGTGCCGAAGAGGCCGAAGTTCGCGAAGTGCGCGTCGCCGTCGATCAGCACCTGCACGCCGCTGACGGGTGTCGTCGCGAGGTCGGCCGCCATCACGACGGCCGCGCCGCGCAGGAACGCGAACGGCGACGACGCCATGCGCTGCATCCGCAACGGCACCAGCGCCGCGTCGCGCCCGGCGTTGCTCGCGCGCAGCAGCGCAAGCGGATCGGGGCGGCCGGCGGCGGGAGCCCAGTCGCCGTGCGCGGCCAGCGGCACGGCGTCGCGCCGCGCGCGGCCGGCCTCGCGGCGGCGGGGGGGCGTCGGCAGCGTCGAGTTCAGGTCCGACTGGCGCGTGTGCAGCGGCTGGAGCACGTCGGCGAGGGGATGGTGCAGGGCAGGGCTCAAGGCAGCGATCTCGACAGCGCGCAGCGGATCCGTCGACCCAGGTCGCGGTGGGCGTCCCCGCCGAAGCGCACGCCGTCGGGCCGCCGGCCTTCGCCGCGCGGGCCCGGCGGCTCGACGCCGCCCGTTGTGGTCCGACGGGCCTTCGTCGCCCGCGCGGCGCTGGCGGTGGCGATCCGGCCACGACCGCGAGCGCGGCCGCCGCCCGGACACCGATTCCGATTGCCAGCGCGCCGTTCCTGAGCAAGACTGTCCCGACGGGCCGCCGGTGGTCCGCAGGAGCGCGCCGTGACCACGCCGATCGTGCTGTTCCTCGTCTTCGGGGCCCTGTTCGGCCTGGCGACGTACTCCAACCGCCACCTGTTCAACGAGGGCCCGCGCCGGCGCGCCGACGCGGGCGAGCGCGACCCGCTCGACGGTCGCCTGATGTGGGTGGCCATCAGCACCTGCCTGTGGCCGCTGCTTGCGATGACCGGCGTCTACGCGCTGTGGCGCCGCTCGCAGGTGCGGGTGCGCGCGCGGCGCGACGACAAGGGCTGACGGCGAGCGGTCGCGGTCGTTGCCGGCCGCAGCGCGCGGGCACCGGCGCCGCCGCTGCCGGCCGCCTCGGTCCCGGACGGGATCGAGGCTCGCCGCTCAGCGACGCACCGTCACCCGCTGCCCGTCGCCGATCGTCGTGCCGGGGTACAGCAGCACGGCGTCGCCGGCGGCCAGGCCGCCGTCGATCCACGCGACGTCGGCGTTGCGGTCGCGCACCTGCACCGTGCGGGCGCGGGCGCGGCCGCCGTCGACGACGTAGACGCGCCACTGTGCGCCGTCGCGTACCAGGGCGCCGCTCGGGGCGAGCAGCACGCCGTCGTGGGCGGCGACGACGATGCGCGCGTCGACGCGGAAGCCGTCGCCCACCGGCTTGCCTTCCAGCGCGCCAGGCGCGACGTCGACGATCACGTTGACGCGCTGCTCTTCGATGCCGAGCGCCGAGATCTTCGTGAACGCCACCGGCTCGATGCGCGCCACCGTGCCGGAAACCGGCGCCACGCCGGCGCCCAGGCGCAGCGTCACCGGCGCGCCGACGGCGATGCGCAGCGCGTCGCCCGACAGCACCTCGACGACGGCCTCGAGCGCCGTCGTGTCGCCGATCTCGAGCAGCGGCTGGCCGACGCCAACCGGCGCCGCGCTCTCGAGGTGCAGCTTCAGCACCTGGCCGTCGACCGGGCTCCGCAGGTCCCAGCGGCCCTCGGCGCGCTGCGACGGCGCCGGCTCGGCGCGCGCCAGCGCCGCGCGCGCCTCGGCGAGCGCGTAGTCGGCGGCGCGCTGCTCGGCGCGTCCGGCGTCGAGCGCGCGCTGCGCGGCCTGCAGCGCGAGCACGGCCTGGTCGCGCGCCGAGGCGGCGATGAAGCTGTCGCGCGCGAGCTGCTCGGCGCGCTCGGCCTCGAGCCTCGCCTGCGCGAGCGCGGTCTCGAGCCGCGCGACCTGCGCCGCCGCCGCGGCGCGTGCCGCCTCGGCGCTGCCCACGCGCTGCTGCAGCACGCCGCGCGTGCGCGCGTCGATCATCTGCGGCGCCACCGGCATCAGCGTCGCGACGACCTGGCCCGCCTGCACCGCGTCGCCCACCTTCAGCGTCGGCCGCGCGAGCTCGGCCGTGGTCGGCGCCGCGATCACGAAGCGGTCCTTCAGACGCAGGCGCCCGTCTTCCTCGATCGCCTGCTCGAAGCGCCCCGTCGTCACCTGGGCGGTGTCGACGACGAGCGCTCGCGGCTGGAACGCCCACCACGCCGCCGCCGCGACGACGAGGCCGGCCACGCCCCAGCCGAGCCAGCGCTTGAGCGCGTTGCGGCCGTTGTTCTTCTTCGTCGAATCGTT
>CALIDR010000069.1 GCA_938022295.1 uncultured Burkholderiaceae bacterium | reverse complement strand
CGCCGGCCCTACCACCCGTTGACCGACCCGATGTACGCCCAGATGGCGTCGATCTGCTCGGGCTTGACGATGCCTTCCCACGCCGGCATCGCGCGCACGCCCTGGGTGACGCTGCGCACGAAGCGTTCCTTGTCGTCCCTCGGGAACGTGCGCAGGTCGTAGAACGCGCTGCTGCCCACCGCCAGGTTCAGGCCGTGGCAGCGCGCGCAGAACTGGGTGTAGGCGCGCCGCCCGGCCTCGACGACGGCGGCGTCGCGCTCGGCCGCCGCCACCGCGGGCGCGCCGGCCGCCGCACAGGACACCGCGGCCGCCGTGGCGATCGAGCGCAGGGAGGCGCCGCGCGCGGTCAAGGCATCAACGCGAAGGTCCACACCGACGCGCCGGCCGGCACGTTGGCCAGCTCCGGGTCGCCGGCCAGCGCGCCGTAGACGGTGGCCGCGCCGCTCGTCACGGTGATGTACTGCCGCCCGTTGCGCTCCCACGCGATCGGCAGCCCGGTGATGCCCGAGCCGGTCTGGAACTGCCACAGCTTCTTGCCGTCGCGGGCGTCGAAGGCCATGAACTCGCCGGTCTGTGCGCCGGTGAAGACGACGCCGCCGGCGGTGGACAGCACGCCCGACCAGAACGGCGCCTTGCTCGGCACTTCCCAGACCTTCTTGCCGGCCACCGGGTCCCAGGCGACGAAGGCGCCGCGCATGCCGTCGTCGGGCGACAGGAACCCGCCGAGCTCGAGGCCGAGGTACCAGTTCGGCCCGCCCGGGCGGTCCTGCTTGACGTACTTGATCTTCATGCCGAGGTTGACCGTGTTCATGAACACGAGCCGGCGCTGCGGGTCGTAGCTCATCGGCATCCAGTTCTTGCCGCCGAACGCGCTCGGCCAGACGTCGATGAAGTCGGCCGCCTCCTCGGTGGTGCGCACCTTGGCCGTCATCGGGGTGTCGATCGGGCGGCCGGTCTTGAGGTCGATGCCGTTGGCCCAGTTGATGCGGCGCGCGAACGGGTCGGCCTTCAGCAGCTTGCCGTCGGTGCGGTCGAGGACGTAGAAGTAGCCGTTGCGGTTGGCCTGCATCAGCACCTTCGTCGGCCGGCCCTCGATCGGCAGGTCGGCCAGCACGAGCTCGTTCGTGCCGTCGTAGTCGTACGGGTCGCCGGGCGAGAACTGGTAGTGCCAGACGATTTCGCCGGTGGCCGGCCGGATCGCGAGCACCGAACAGATGTACAGCGAATCGCCGCCGCGGCTGGCCGGGTTCCACGGCCCGCCGTTGCCGGTGCCCCAGTAGACGAGGTCGAGTTCGGGGTCGTAGCTGCCGGTCAGCCAGGTCGGCGCGCCGCCGTGCTCGTAGCGTCCGGCCTTCCAGGTGTCGCCGCCCTTCTCGCCCGGCGCCGCCGTCGTCCAGCGGTGCCACTTCTTCTCGCCGGTCTTCAGGTCCCAGCCGTTGAGGAAGCCGCGCACGCCGTACTCGCCGCCCGAGATGCCGGTGATCAGCACGCCGCCGGCGATCAGCGGCGCGTGCGTCATGCTGTAGCCCTGCTTGTAGTCGGCGGCCTTCTGCTTCCAGATCGTCTTGCCGTCGGCCATCGAGACGGCCATCACGTGGGCGTCGATCGTCGTGCGGTACAGCACGCCGTCGAGCGCGGCCATGCCGCGGCTGTGGATGCCGCAGCACAGGTAGCCGTTGATGTCGGCCGGCAGCTCGATCGGCGTCTTCCACTTCTGGCGCCCGGTCACGGCGTCGACGGCGATCGTGTGCGAGTGCGTCGCGATGTACAGCGTGCCGTCGACGAGCAGCGGCTGGTTCGACGCGTTGGCCGACGTGTCCAGGCTCAGGTTCCACACCGGCACCAGGCGCGCGGCGTTGGCCGGCGTGATCTGCGCGAGCGTGCTGTGGCGCTGCTGGCCCCAGCCCATGCCGTAGGTCAGCACGTTGCCGGGGGTGGCGGCGTCGCGGCGCAAGTCGTCGAGCGTCTGCGCCGACGGGGCCGCCGCGGCGAGCAGCAGCGCGAGCGCGGCGCCGGCCGCGGCGAAGGTGGGCAGTGGTGTCATCGAGGTCTCCATCGGATCGTGGCCGGCGTCGCAGGCATGCGCGGTCGCTGCGGCGCGCAGGCGGCCGGGAGCGTGAAGATAGGCGTCGCGTCGCGGCATGCCAACTCGGGTGCTTTCCCTAGCCCGCTGCTGTTCCGCTTCGCGACACAGTCGCGGCTTCGCCACCACCGCTGCGCTGCCGCCCGATGCCGCCGTTCCCCGCCACCGGCCCCTTCTTCGCCACGCCCGAACAGCGCCTCGCGCTGGCCCGCCAGCGCTTCTTCGAGGAGGGGCAGCGGCCGTCGGGCCTGGTCAGCGAGGCGGTGATCCAGTCGTGGCTGCGCTGCGCGCAGGCGCGGCGCCACCCGCGCGAGCGCGTCGCGTTCGAGCCGGTGACGGCCAGCCGGCTGCACGGTGCGCTGGCGCGCAACCGCGAACTGCTCGCGGCCGCCGCGCAGGAACTCGCGCGCCTCGAGCACACGCTGGCCGGCACGCGGTGCCGCGCGCTGCTCGCCGACCGCGACGGCATCGTCGTGCACGCCACGCGCGCGCCGGCGGCCCCGCACGAGACGCTGATGCCGATCGCCGCGCGCGTGGGCGTCAACCTCGCCGAGAACGTCGTCGGGACGACGGCACCGGGCGTCGTCGTCAAGACCGGCAGCGCGTGCACCGTCGACGGCGGCGAGCACTTCTTCGACGCGGTACAGGTCATGCACTGCGCGGCGGCGCCGATCCGCGACGTGCACGGGCAGCTGGCGGGTGTGCTCGACCTGTCGGTCGAGTCGCGCCCGTTCGGTTTCGACGCCGCCGCCGTCGTCGGCCTGTCGGCGATGGCGATCGAGAACCGTCTGCTGCAGGCGCAGTCGGCCGACCTGCTGGTGCTTCAGTTCCAGACCATGCCGGCGCTGCTCGACGGCCCGTTCGAGGCGCTGGCCGGCATCGCCGGCGACGGCCGCGTGGCCTGGCTCAACGGCACCGCGGCACGCCTCGCGGGCGCGGGCGCCGGAGGCGACTGCGAAGCCCTCTTCGGCGCCGGCGTCGCGGCCTGGCGCGCGTTGCTGCACCGCAACGAGCCGACGCCGGTAGCGCTGCCCAACGGCCTG
>CALIDR010000068.1 GCA_938022295.1 uncultured Burkholderiaceae bacterium | reverse complement strand
GGGGGGAGCCATCTCATGCATGTCCCGCGTCTTGCGACAGCATGCGCGGATCGATGCCCAGAAGCCGCACCGCGCGCTCGTAGCGCTGCTCGGCGGGGGTGTCGAAGATGATCTGCGGGTCGGCCTGCACGGTGAGCCAGCCGTTGCGGCCGATCTCGTCCTCGAGCTGGCCGGCGCCCCAGCCGCTGTAGCCGAGCGTGACGAGCACCTTCTTCGGCCCGCCGCCGGCGGACATCGCCTCGAGCACGTCCTTGCTCGTCGTCATCTCGAGGCCGCCGGGGATCTCGAGCGTCGAGTTGTACGGGCTGCCCTCGGAGCCGACCTTCTCGTGCAGCACGAACCCGCGCTCGGTCTGCACCGGGCCGCCGAAGTAGACCGGCTCGTCGGCCAGGTCGTCGCGCTCGAGCGTCAGGTCGACCTTCTCGAACAGGTTCTTCAGCTTGATGTCGATCGGCTTGTTGATCACCAGGCCGAGCGCGCCCTTCTCGGAGTGCTCGCACAGGTAGACGACCGAACCGGCGAAGTTGTCGTCGACCATGCCGGGCATGGCGATCAGGAACTGATTCGTGAGGTCGATGCGACGCTCGCCCATGCAGGAATTCTAGTCCGCGGCGACACTCGCGGGCGATGCCCGCACCCCCCGACCGCGAACTCGACACGGCCCTGGTCTGGCTGCGGCGCGACCTGCGCGTCGACGACCACGCGGCGCTGTACCACGCCCTCACAGCGGCGCGCCGGGTGTGGTGCGCGTTCGTGTTCGACACCGCGATCCTCGACGCCCTGCCGCGCGCCGACCGCCGCGTCGAGTTCATCCGCGACAGCCTGGTCGGCGTCGACGCCGAGCTGCGCGCGCTCGGCGCCTCGCACGGCGTCGAGGGGGTCGGGCTGCTCGTCGCCCACGGGCGGGCGGCCGACGTCGTGCCGGCGCTGGCCGCGGCGCTGCACGTGCAGGCGGTCTACGCCAGCCACGACGACGACCCCTACGCGATCGAGCGCGACGCCCGGGTGCGCGGGCGGCTGTCGGAGCTCGGCGTCGCGCTGCACACGAGCAAGGACCATGTCGTGTTCGAGCGCGACGAGGTGCTGACCCAAGGCGGCAGCCCGTTCTCGGTCTTCACGCCGTACAAGAACGCGTGGCTCGCCAAGCTCGACCCCTATTTCGTGCGCGCGTATCCGGTGGCGAAGCACGCCTCGGCGCTCGCCCCGCGCCCCGAGCCGCCGGCGATCGCGGCTGGCCGCGTCTGGGCCGGCGTGCCGGCGCTGGCCGAGATCGGGTTCGAGCCGACCAACCTGCACCGGCTGCGCCTGCCCACCGGCCCCGCCGGGGCGGCCGAACTGCTCGACGACTTCCTCGCCGAGCGCATCGACCGCTACCGCGAGACGCGCGACTTCCCCGCCGTCAAGGGGCCGAGCTACCTGAGCACGCACCTGCGCTTCGGCACGGTGTCGGTGCGGCGGCTCGCGCGCGAGGCCTGGCAGCGGGCGCAGGCCGGCTCGGCCGGCGCGCAGGGCTGGCTCAACGAGCTGATCTGGCGCGACTTCTACCACCAGATCCTGCACCACCACCCGCACGTCGTCGGCCACGCGTTCCGCCGCGAGTACGACCGCATCCGCTGGGAGCACGGCCGGCACGCCGACGAACTGTTCGCCGCCTGGTGCGAAGGCCGCACCGGCTACCCGCTGGTCGACGCGGCGATGCACCAGATCAACCACACCGGCTACATGCACAACCGCCTGCGCATGGTCGTGGCGAGCTTCCTGACCAAGGACCTGGGCATCGACTGGCGGCGCGGCGAGGCCTACTTCGCGCTGCACCTCAACGACTTCGACCTCGCGGCCAACAACGGCGGCTGGCAGTGGGCGGCGTCGACCGGCTGCGACGCGCAGCCGTACTTCCGCATCTTCAACCCGGTCGCGCAGAGCGAGAAGTTCGACCCCGAGGGCCGCTTCATCCGCCGCTACCTGCCGCAGCTCGCGAAGCTGCCCGACAAGCTGATCCACGCGCCGTGGCTCGCCAGGCCGGCCGACCTCGACGCCGCCGGCGTGCGGCTCGGTGTCGACTACCCGGCGCCGGTCGTCGACCACGCCGAGGCGAGGAAGAAGACGCTCGAGCGCTACGCGGTGGTCAAGGGCGCGCGCTGAGCGCTCGCGCCGGCCAGCACCCCGCGCGCGTATTCGTAGCCCTGGCGCTCGATGGCGTCGAAGCGGTGCCAGTCGAGCATGCCCACGCGTTCGAGCGGCGGGCACAGGTACAGGTCGGTCAGCTCGCGCGCGCGGCGCTGGCGCGACGTGCTGTAGAGGATCGTCACGTTCATCAGGTACGAGGTCAGCGACGGCAGCCGGTAGCGCCGCCGCGCGCGGGCGCGCCAGCGGTCGCGCAGCAGCGCCCAGGTGCCGGGCAGCTCGTCGAGGTCGACGTGGCGCACCTTGCCCGGGTTCAGGTCGACGCCGATCACGCGGCCGACGCCCCGCCGCGCGCGCATCACGTCGACCGGGAAGTTGTTGAACGTGCCGCCGTCGCACAGCAGGTCGCCGTCGTGCAGCACCGGCGGCAGCGCGCCGGGAATCGCGCAGCTGGCCAGCAGCGCGCGGTCGAGCGCGCCGTGCGCGATCACTTCCTCCGACGCGCGCGAGAAGTTGCTCGCGACGACGAACGTGCCCTTCCACAGATCTTCGAGGTCGGCCCCGGCGCCGAGCAGGCGCGCGATCGCCCGCTCGACGACGCGCCGCAGCCGCCGGCCGCGGATCAGCGACAGCAGCGGCAGCCAGTTGTAGTCGCTCGTCGGCCGGGCGAGGAACGCCTCGCGCGCCGCCGCCGTCACCTCGGGCAGCGGCAGGTCGGTGGCCGCGCACGCCGCCATGATCGCGCCGATGCTGGTGCCGCCGACGCAGTCGAACTCGACGCCGGCCTCGTGCAGCGCGCGCACGACGCCCAGGTGCGCGAGCCCGCGCGCGCCGCCGCCGGCGAGCACGAGGCCGACCGCGGTGCGCGTCAGCAGCCGCGCCAGCCGCGCGATGTCGCGCTCGAGCGCCGGGCGCACGTGCACGTGGTCGGTCACCGGGCGGCGCCGCAGCCACGCGCGCGTGCCGTGCGGCACGCGCGCCTCGGCCGGGTGCAGCAGCACCAGCAGCTGCGCCGCCTCGGTGCGCGGCGCCGGGCCGAGCAGCAGCTCGCGCTCGACGGCGTGCAGCGCCGGCGGCTGCGTCGCGTCGGCGAGCAGCAGCAACTCGTCGCCGTGTCGGCTGCACAGCGCGGTCCACGGCGTCGGCGCCGCGTCGCCCACCAGCAGCACGAAGGCGTGACGGGCTTCCAGGGCGTCGAGGTGGATCGCCAGCCGCCGCCGCGCCGCCGCGTCGTCGGGCCAGGCGTCGGGCAGGCCGCAGGCGTCGCGCGCCTGCGCGCCGTCGACCACGGCCACCGGGCCGAAGGCGCCGAGCGCCGCCGCGAGGCGGCGCGCGACGTCGGCGGCGTCGACGCCGTCGCTGATCGGCAGCAGCGCCATCGTCACCGGCGCCGCGAACCGCGACTGGTGCGGCTCGGTGCGCACCCGGTGCACCATCACGCGCGCCAGCGCCACCGGCGCCTGCGCGCTGCCGGCGATGAGGGCGTCGAAGTCGCTGCGGTCCAGCCGTGCGAGCACCGAGTCGCGGATCGCGACGACGGTGGCCGAGCGCGGCTCGCCGGTGAGCAGCGCCATCTCGCCGACGATATGGCCGCGGCCCATCTCGCGCACCAGCCGCGGCAGGCCGTCGCCGTCGTCGACGTAGGCGCGCAGGCGCCCGCTGACGACGACGTACATCGCGTCGCCCGGCTCGCCCTGCGTCATCAGCGTCGCGCCACCGGCGAGCTCGACCCACGTCATGCGCCGGCGCAGGTCGTCGAGCACGGCGGCGTCGGCGGCGGGCAGCAGTTCGCGCAGGTGCTGCTGCAGCAGCCGGTCGTGGTGCAGCTGCGGGGCCGTCTCCATCGCGCGCCGGGGCTTGTCATGGTGGCCCCGACTCTAGCCCACCGCAAAGCGGCGGGTCAGAACCGCGAACCGGGCTGGCGCAGGAAGTCGAGTTCCTCGGCCGTGCTCGCGCGGCCGAGGATGGCGTTGCGGTGCGGGAAGCGGCCGAAACGCGCGATCACGTCGCGGTGCCGGCGCGCGTAGTCGAGCGCCGAGGCGATCGCCTCGCGCTGCGCACCGGCCTCGGCGAGCAGCGCCTCGAACCGGGCCACGCACGCGTCCTGCAGCGCGAGGTCCTCTGCATGCTCGAGCGGCAGGTAGACGAACCAGCGGCGCAGCGGCGGCAGCGCGCGGTCGGCGCCGCCGGCGATCAGTGCCTGCGCCAGCGCCAGCGCGCGGGCGTCGCCGGCGAACGCGCGCGGCGTGCCGCGGTGCACGTTGCGCGTGAACTGGTCGAGCACGACGATCAGCGCCAGCGCACCGTCGGTCGTGGCCGTCCAGGCGTCGAGCTCACCGGCGAGCGCGGCGTCGATCGTCGCGCCGAAGCGCTCGCCGATCTCGCGGTCGAACGCCTGGCCGCCGTTGAACCAGCGCGCATCGAAGGCGTCGGCGGTGCCGAACCAGAAGTCGAGCACGTCGCGCGGTGTCGCCACGGTGTTCATCGGCCCTCCCTCGACGCTCAGGCGCCGAACGCCGAGAAGCGCGCGACGATGCCGGCGTGGCGCTGCGGCCACTGCAGCAGCGGCGCGGCGTCGCCGGCGAAGACGCGCTGCAGGAAGGCCAGCGCCAGCTCGCGCGTCGCCGCCTTGACCTGCGCGTTCAGCACCGGCCCGCCGGTGGCTGCGCGGTCGGTGAAGATGCCGTGCGAGCCGCCCTGGAACACCGCGAGCGCCTTCGGCCGCCCGCCGATGGCGTCGAACACGGCGACGCGGTCGTCGAGGCCCGACCAGAAGCCGGGGATGCGGATGTCGTCGCCGGTGGCGGTCACGTGCAGGCTCGGCACGTCGACGCCGCCGAGGATCGGCTCGAACGAGCGCTCGCCGTAGAAGGGCGGCGCCGACAGCACGATCGCCGCGCGCACGCGCTCGTCGCGCAGCACGACGGGGCGGCCGTCGCGCACGACGCGCGCGCCGGCGGCCAGCAGCGTCGTGTTGGCGCCGTACGAGTGGCCGGCGGCGACGATGCGGCTGGCGTCGAGCCGCTGTCCCGGGCCCCCCTGGAGCACGCGGTCGAGCGCGAAGCGCAGGTCGTGCACGCGGTCCACGGCCTCGGCGTCGGTGGCCGCGTCGCGCAACCGGTCGACGAGGCCGAACACGCTGCCGGACCACAGGTCGCGGTCGCTGCCGACGTGCTGCAGGTGCAGGCTCGCCCAGCCGTGGTCGGCGAAGTGGCGGCCGAGGTAGCTGTAGCCGTAGCGCGAGCCGCCGATGCCGTGCGAGAACACGACCAGCGGCACCGGCGCCCCGCCCGCGGGCAGGTACAGCCGCGCCGGCACGTCGCGCCCGCGCCGGGCGTCGTGCCACTGCAGGTCGAGCACGCCGACGACGGGGCGCTCGGCCTGCGCCCGCGCCGTGCGGGGCAGGACGGCCGCGAGCGCGAGCGCGGCGCAGGCGCTGCGGCGCGACAGGGATCGGTGAATCGTCATCGCGTGCCCCTCTTCACAATGCCGCCTGCGTCGTCGCCGGCTCGCCGGCGGCGCGGCGGTGGCGGCGGCGGAACAGCCGCTGCACACGCTGCACCGCGTCGTCGACGTAGGTGAAGACGACCGGCACGACGAGCAGGCTGAGGAAGGTCGACGTGATCAGGCCGCCGATGACGACGATCGCCATCGGGCTGCGGAAGCTCGGGTCGACGCCGATGCCCAGTGCGATCGGCATCATGCCGGCGCCCATCGCGATCGTCGTCATCACGATCGGGCGCGCACGCTTGCGGCAGGCGTCGAGCACCGCGTCCCAGCGCTGCAGGCCGTGGTCGCGGCGCGCGATGATCACGTAGTCGACGAGCAGGATCGAGTTCTTGGTCGCGATGCCCATCAGCATGATCAGCCCGATCATGCTCGGCATCGAGATCGCCTTGCCGGTGATGAAGAGGGCGAGGAACGCGCCGGGCACGGAGAGCACGAGCGCGACCAGGATCGTGGCCGGCTGCACGAAGTCCTTGAACAGCAGCACGAGCACGATGTAGATGCAGATCACGCCGGTGAGCATCGCCAGCGCGAAGCTGTCGAACAGCTCGTTCATCGCCTCGGCGTCGCCGACGGTGGTCTGGATCACGCCCGGCGGCAGGTCGACGAGGCTCGGCAGCGCGAGCGCGCGCGCCTCGACCTCGCCGAGCGGCTGCTGGTTCAGCTCGATCTCGAAGTTGACGTTGCGCAGCCGGTCGTAGCGGCTGATCACCGCCGGCCCGCTCTCGATCGCGAGCGTCGCGACGTTGCCCAGCATCACCGGCCCGCGCTTGCCGGGCACCGGCAGCCGCGCGAGCAGGTCGAGGTCGGCGCGCGCGTCGGCCGGCAGCCGCACGACGACGGGCACCTGGCGCTGCGCGAGGTTGAGCTTGGCCAGCGCCTGGTCGTAGTCGCCGGCGGTGGCGATGCGCAGCGTGTCGGCGATCGCCGCCGAGGTCACGCCGAGGTCGGCGGCGCGCTCGAAGTCGGGCCGCACGACGAGCTCGGGCCGCGTCAGGCTGGCGCTCGACGTCACGGCGCCGATGCCCGGGATCGTGCGCAGCTCCTGCTCGACGCGGCGCGCGTGCTCGGCGAGCACGCGCCCGTCCTCGCCGGCGAGCACGAGGACGTACTTCTCCGACGAGCCGCCGAAGCCGACCTTGACGCGCGCGCCCGGCAGTTCGGCGAGCGCCTCGCGCAGCTCGGCCTCGATCTGCTGCTTGCGCACGCCGGGGCGGTCGCGGCGGTGCGTCATGTTGATCGTCAGCGTCGCCTTGCGCACCTCGGCCGCGCCGCCGGGCATGAACGGGTCGCTGCCGGTGGCGCCGCCGCCGACCGCGGTGTAGACGAGCTGCACGTGGGGGTGGCGCTGCACGATCTCGCGCGCGCGCTCGGCGGCGGCCAGCGTCTGGGCGAACGTGCTGCCCGGCGGCAGCTCGACGCTGACCTGAGTCTGGCTCAGGTCGTCGGGCGGGATGAAGCCGGTGGGCAGCAGCGGCACGAGCGCGAACGAGCCGAAGAAGAACACCGCCGCGCCGATCAGCGTCAGGACGCGGTGCTTCAGGCACCAGCGCGCCCAGCCGAGGTAGATCGTGATCCACTTCGGCGTCGCGTGCGCCTTCTTCGGCGCGTGCAGCAGGTACGCGGCCATCATCGGCGTGAGCATGCGCGCGACGACGAGCGAGAAGAACACCGCGATCGCCGCCGTCCAGCCGAACTGGACGAAGAACTTGCCCGGCACGCCGCTCATGAACGCGGTGGGCAGGAACACCGCGATCAGCGTGAACGTCGTCGCGATCACCGCCAGCCCGATCTCGTCGGCGGCCTCGCGCGCGGCCTGCAGCGGCGTCTTGCCCATGCGCAGGTGGCGGGTGATGTTCTCGATCTCGACGATCGCGTCGTCGACCAGGATCCCCACCACCAGCGACAGCGCGAGCAGCGTCACGACGTTGATCGTGAAGCCCATCAGCCACATGACGCCGAACGCCGGGATGATCGACAGCGGCAGCGCGGTGGCCGCGACCAGCGTCGCGCGCCAGTCGCGCAGGAAGAACCAGACCACGACGATGGCGAGGAACGCGCCCTCGTAGAGCAGCCACATCGAGCCGTCGTAGTTCTCCTGCACCGGGTCGACGAAGTTGAACGCCTCGGTGAACGTGACGTCGGGGTGCGCCGCGCGCAGCTCGTCGAGCTTGGCGCGCACGCCGGCGGCGACCTCGACCTCGCCGGCGCCGCGGCTGCGCGTGATCTCGAAGCCGACCACCGGCTGGCCGTTCAGCAGCGCGGCGCTGCGCTGCTCGGCCACGGTGTCGGTCACCGTCGCGACCTCGTCGAGGCGGATGCGGCGCCCGTCGGACAGCGTCACCTGCAGCCGCGCGAGCTCGGCGGCCGAGGCGACGGTGGCGATCGTGCGCACCGTCTGCTCGGCGCCGCCGAGGTCGGCGCGCCCGCCCGAGGCCTCCTGCTGCACCTGGCGCAGCTGGCGCGAGATGTCGGCCGCGCTCGCGCGCAGCGCGAGCAGCTTGGCCGGGTCGAGCTCGACGCGCACCTCGCGCGTGACGCCGCCCACGCGCGCGACGGCGCCCACGCCGCGCACGGCGAGCATCGCCTTGGTGACCTTGTCGTCGACGAACCAGCTCAGCGCCTCGTCGTCCATGCGCGCCGAGGCGACGGTGTAGGTCAGGATCGGCGCGCCCGAGAGCTCCATCTTCGAGATCACGGGGTCGCGCAGGTCGCCCGGCAGGTCGGCACGGATGCGGCTGACGGCGTCGCGCACGTCGTCGAGCGCCTCCTGCGTCGGCTTCTCGAGGCGGAACTCGACCGTGATCGTCGCCGTGCCGTCCTGCACCTGGGTGTAGATGTGCTTGACGCCCTGGACGGTGGCCACCGAGTTCTCGATCTTGCGCGCGACCTCGGTCTCGAGCTGCGCCGGCGACGCCCCCGGCAGCGACGCCGTCACGGTGACCGTGGGCAGGTCGATGTCGGGGAAGTTCTGGATCTTCATGCCGTGGAAGCCCAGCAGCCCCACCAGCGTCAGCATCACGAACAGCAGCACCGACGGGATCGGGTTGCGGATGCTCCAGGCCGAGACGTTCATCGTGCGCTCCTCGCGGGCGGGCTGGCGGTCAGGGCGCAGCGACGACGCGCACCACGTCGCCGTCGGCGAGGAACGCCGCGCCGCTGGCGACCACCTTCGCGTCGGCGGCCAGGCCCTCGGTGATCTCGACGCGGTCGCCCTGGCGCCGGCCGACGCCGACCTTGACCTGCGCGACGCGGTCGTCGGCGCCGACGACGAACACGTAGTGGAAGCCCTCGCGCAGCAGCACGGCGCTTTGCGGCAGCGTCAGCGCCTGCGCGCGGCCGAGCTCGAACTCGCCGCTGGCGAACATGCCGGCCTTGGCGGCGGCGTCGGCGGGCAGGTCGACGTAGACGATGCCGTTGCGCGTGGCCGGGTCGACGGTCGGCGCGACCATGCGCACCGTGCCCGCCAGCGACGGGCCGCCGACCGGCGTCACGGTGGCGCGCTGGCCGGGGCGGATCGCCGCCAGGTGCTGCGCCGGCACCTCGGCGCGCCACTCCAGGCGCCCCTTGCGGATCAGGCGGAACAACTCGGTGCCGGCCGGCAGCACGGCGCCGACGGTGGCGCTGCGCGCCGAGATCACGCCGTCGTCGGGCGCGAGCACCTGCGTCTGCGCCAGGCGCAGCTGCTGCGTCTTCGCCGCCGCGAGCTGCGCCTCCAGGCGCGCCTGCGCGGTGCGCTCGGCCGTCAGGTACTGGTTGATCTGCTGCGCGCTCAACGCGCCCGAGGCCTGCAGCTCGCGCGCGCGCTGCGCGTTGGCCGCGGCCTCGGCGAGCGTGGCCTCGGCCTCGGCGACGGCGGCGCGGATCTGCGCCGCCTCGGCCCGCACGGTGTCGGCGGCGAACGTGGCCAGCACCTGGCCACGCTTGACGGTGTCGCCGACGTTGACCAGCACCTGCGCGAGCCGCAGCCCGTTCGCCTCGGTGCCGACGCTGGCCTCCTGCCACGCGGCGATGCTGCCGTTGGCGGTGACGACGAGCGGCCAGT
>CALIDR010000067.1 GCA_938022295.1 uncultured Burkholderiaceae bacterium | reverse complement strand
TGGTCGACCTGCCGTGCCCTTGAGCCAGGGCCCGCACGGCGGCGTGTGGTAGGCCGGGCAGGGCTCGAACCTGCGACCCAGGGATTCGGGTTGGTGCGGGTTTCCCCGCTCCCCGGACTATCTCACCACCCTCGCGCGGCTCGTGCCGCGCGGTCGGGTGCCGGGCGCTCGCGGGGTGCTTATCGGTCCGGCGCCTCACACCCTAGTCTCTGCACCTTCCCGCCGCCAAGGCCTCGCGGCCTGCCGGGCGACGGGCTCGGCTCAGGGTTGCCGGGCGGCGCGGGCCGCTGACGGTTTCCCTGAATCCACCCGGTTTTTCCACTGGCGATTTCGCGCCAGGGTCACCATGCGATGAGTCCCCTGCTCTGACCGACTGAGCTACCGGCCCACACGCCCAGAGTGTAGCGGCGAGCATGGACCGGACCATGCCACTCGCGTGGCCGGCTCAGCGCGCCGCCTCGCCCGCGGCGCCCGAATTCAGCACGCGCAGCCGGCTCGCGAGCGACGCCGCGCTCAGCATGCCGAAGTGGCGCTCGACGACGCGGCCCTGCGCGTCGACGATCAGCGTCGTCGGCAGGCCGGTCGAGCCGACCGCGGGGCCGACGCGCGACGCCGGATCGAGCCACACGCCGTCGAGCGAGAACGGCTGCGCGGCGAGGAAGCGCTGCACCGCCGCCGCGTCCTCGCCCTGGTTGACGAACAGGAAGCGCACGCCGGGCTCGCGCCGCTGCGCCTCGGCGAAGGCCGGCATCTCGACGCGGCACGGCGCGCACCAGCTCGCCCAGAGGTTGATCACGGTGGGCTGCCCGCGTGCCAGAACAGTCAGCTCGGCCGTCGTGCCGTCGAGCGCGACCAACGCGACGGCCGGCAGCGGCGGGCGGTCGTGCACGCCGAGCCACGTCGACGCCGCGCCCCAGAACACCAGCCCCGACGCCGCCGCGGCGGCCAGCGGGCGGCGCATCACCGGCTGCCGCCAGCCGCGCCACGCGAGCACGCCCGTCGCCGCGGCCACGCCCGCCCACGGCGACCAGCCGCCGTCGCGGATGTCGAGCACGCTCCACGGCGAAGCCAGGTAGGCCTCGGCAGCGCCGGCGACGAACGCCAGCCGAGCGGCGACGAAGCCGGCCAGCGCCGCCAGCCACACCGCGTCCGCGGCGCCGCGCGCCTGCGTGCCGGCCAGGCGCGCGGCGAGCCACTGCGCCAGCAGCAGCGCACCGAACCACAGCAGCGGCGACAGCGGAAACGCGAGCGGACCGAGCTGCAGCGACGTCATCGCCGCGCGCCCCTCACTCCTTGGCTCGCAGCCGCTCGTGGATGCGCCGCGTCGTGCGCCAGACGCCCCACAGCACGAGCGGGATCAGCACCCCGGCGGCGATCTCGGGCTCCACCGGCAGGCCCGCGGCCTTGGCCGCCTTGGCGCCGTACAGCAGCAGGCTGACGACGTAGTACGAGATCGCGGCGATCGAAAGCCCCTCGACCGTCGTCTGCAGCCGCAGCTGCAACTCCTGGCCGCGCGTGAGCTTGGCCAGCAGCTGCTGGTTCTGCGCCTCGGTGGCGATGTCCACCCGCGTGCGCAGCAGCGCGCTCGCCCGCTCGACGCGCTGCGACAGCGACGCCAGCCGCTGCGCGGTGGCCGCCACCGTCGCGATCGCCGGGTTCAGCCGCCGCTGCAGGAACTCGCCGATCGTCTGCGTGCCCGGGATCGCCACTTCGCGCAGCTCCGCCAGGCGCTGCCCGACGAGCGTGTGATAGGCGCGCGTGGCGGCGAAGCGGTAGTCGTGCTGCGCCGTCGCGCGCTCCAGGCGCGCCGCGAGCGCCACCAGCCGGTCGAGCAGTTCCTGGTCCGACGCCTTCGCGGCCTCGAACTGCTCGGTCAGCGCGGCCAGCGTCGCCTCGGCCGCGTTGAGTTCGGGCGCCAGCGCCTTGGCCACTGGCAGGCCGCGCAGCGCCATCATGCGGTACGTCTCGAGCTCGAGCAGGCGCTGCGAGATGCGCCCGGCGCGCGTCTCGCTCGTCTGCGGCGGCGCGACGACGAGGAAGTGCTCGAAGCCGCTGGCGCGCAGGTGGAAGTCGGTGATCGCGCACGAGTGGCCGCGCCCCTCGGCGCCGCGCCCGCCCATCATCGACGCCACCAGCGGCCGGCCGCCGAACCAGCGCGCCGCCTCCGCCATCACCCCGGCCGTGTCGGCGAGGTCGCCGTGCACCATCGCGAGCTTCAGCGCGACGACGGTGCGCCCCGGGATCTCGCGCAGCCACGCCGGGTCGACGGCCAGGCCGGGCAGCAGGTCGGGGTCTTCGGCGCCGAGTCCGCCGAAGGCTGGCAGCGCCTGCACGATCGAGTAGCGCGTGAACTCGGTGTGGCGCTCCCACTTCATCGAGAAGGGCCCCACGCGCATGCGCAGGAAGTTGCCCTGCAGTGCCTCGACGGGCAGCGCCTGCTGCCCGGGAAGCCGCCGCAGGTGCGCGCATTCGGCGTCGCGCCCGATGCCCTCGTTGAGCACCGCGACGTAGACGACGAGCGCCGGCAGCCGGATGCGCGCCGAAGGCCGGGCGTGGATCTCCTCGTGCAGCTGCGTGCGCAGCGCGTCGTCGGGCGGCAGCGCGAGGAGCGGCCCCGGCGCAGGAGCGGTCGTGGTCATCCGGCGGCGATGCGAACGCGCATGCCGCGCATTCTGCCCGCGCTGCCGCGACGGGCCCGCGGCCGCTCAGGCGCGCGGATCTTCGCCGATCACGAGCCGCGTGGCGTCGGCGTAGTGGTGCGGCGGGATGTCGAGGTTCGTCGGCGCGGGCCGGTTGCGGTAGACGCGGCCCGCGCCGTCGAACGTCGAGCCGTGACACGGGCAGAAGTAGCCGCCGGGCCAGTTGGCGCCGACGCTCGGGTTGGCGCTGCCGGCCGGCACCGGCGTCGGCGAGCAGCCGAGGTGGGTGCAGATGCCCACCGCGACGAAGATCTCGGGCCTGATCGAGCGCGTCGCGTTGCGCGCGTACTCGGGCTGCACCGAGCGCAGCGACTGCGGGTCGGCGAGTTCGGGGTTCGGCGCCTCGAGCGCGGCGATCATCTCCGGCGTGCGGCGCACGATCCACACCGGCTTGCCGCGCCACTCGACGGTGGCCATCGCGCCCGGCGCGATGTTGCCGATGTCCACCGGCACCGCCGCGCCGAGTGCGCGCGCGCGCTCGCTCGGCGTGAACGAGGCGACGAACGGCACCGCCGCGCCGACGGCGCCGACGCCGCCGGCCGCGGTCGCGGTCAGGACCCAGAACCGTCGCTCGCGGTCGGCGGCGGTGGGGGCAGGCGTCACGGCGTCGGTCGTCATCTCGGGCTCCTCGGGTCGATGGGGATGCGCCGGCTGGTCGCCGGCGCGGGCTTCGGTGCATCGCAATCGCTCGTGGCGACGCGATCGACGTCAAACTGACTCCGCGCCGTCGCCGGAGTTCACCGCCGCGGGCGGCCACACGGCGTCCGATGCCCCCGGCGCAGTGCCGTCGAACGCACGCGGGCTATGCTGGGCGCGAAGCAATCGCACCCGCCATGTCTCCCCTCTCGCCCGACGCCGCACGCGACCCGCGTCGCGCACCGCCGACGCGCCGGCGCGCGCTCGCCTACCTCGGCGTCGCGGCGGCAGCCCTCGTCGCGGTGCCGCTGGGGCGCGACGCCTGGCTCGACCGCACGACCTCGCCGTGGCGGGTGTCGCTCGACGAGGCGGGGGCCGAACTCGAGGCCGGGCGCGCCTGGCTCGTCGACATCCGCGAGCCGTCCGAGCACGCCGGTGGCGTCGCGCCGGGCGCGACGCTGGTGCCGGTGCGCCGCCTGGCCGCGGCGCTGCCCGAACTCACGGCCGACCTGTCACGGCCGGTGCTGCTGATCTGCCAGACGCAGGGTCGCTCGCGCGCGGTCGTGAAGGCGCTGCACGAGCAGGGGTACACGCAGGTGCGCTACGTGCACGCCGGGATGAGCGGCTGGGTGCTGCGCGGCTGGCCGCTAGTGCGCCCCGGGGAATGACGCGCAGCGCGCGCACGCGCGCCGGCGGGGTGCGGCGGCTCAGCGGCCCTGCTTGAAGTTCTGGAACACGCGCGTCTGGGCGCGACGTGCTTCCTGTGTCAGCTGCCTGGGCACGGCGAGCTTCTTGATGTCGGCCTCCGACGGGAAGATCGTCGGGTTGTTCGCGAGCTCGGGCTGGACGAACTTCTTCGACGCCGGGTTCGGGTTGCCGTAGAAGACCTCGTTGGTCAGCGCCGCGTGCACCTCGGGACGCAGGATGTAGTTGATGAACACGTGCGCGTTGTCGACGTTGCGCGCGTCCTTCGGGATCGCCATCGTGTCGATGAACATCGTCGCGCCCTTGGGCGGGATCAGCGGCTTGATCGTGAAGTTCTGCTTCGCCTCGGCGGCGCGCGCGTTGGCGATGTTGAAGTCGCCCGAGTAGCCGAGAGAGACGCAGATCTGCCCCTGCGCCATGTCGTTGATCGGGCCCGGCGAGAAGATGCGCGTGACGAACGGGCGCGCCTTCATCAGCACGTCGCGCGCGGCGTCGTAGTCGCGCGGGTTGGTGCTGTAGCCGTCCTTGCCGGCGTAGATCATCGCCACCGGCACGACTTCGCTCGCCGAGTCGAGCACGTGGATGCCGCAGCCCTTGAGCTTGCTCGCGAACTCGGGCTTGAAGATCAGGTCCAGCGGGTTCTCGGGCATC
>CALIDR010000066.1 GCA_938022295.1 uncultured Burkholderiaceae bacterium | reverse complement strand
GTAGCGCACCGCCTCCTCGAGGGTGGCGCGGCTGCCGTCGTGGAAGTAGGGGCCCGAGATCGCCACCGAGCGCAGCGTCGGCGTCTTGAAGGCCGACGTGTCCTCCGGCTTCTTCGTCACCGCGAAGCGGCCCGGGTCGGGCTTGGGCTTGCCGGCCTCGAGGCCGATGTTGTGGAAGTTGAAGTCGCTGTACGCCGGCGGCGTGTGGCAGACCGCGCAGCGCGCCTTGCCCATGAAGAGGTCGAAGCCGGCGCGCGCGTCGGCCGACACGGCCCCGCGCTGCCCCATCTCGTGGCGGTCCCACGGCGACAGCCCGCTGACCTTCGTGCGCAGGTACGCGGCGAGCGCCTTGACGATCGCGTCCTGCGTCGGCGGCGTGCCGAAGACCCGCTGGAACTCGGCCACGTAGCCCGGCACCGCCGCGATGCGCTCGGTCGCCTTGGCCGGGTCGGCGCTGATCTGCACCCGCCACGCCGCCAGCACCTGCGCCTCGAGCGTGGGGGCGCGGCCGTCCCAGTAGAACGACTGCGAGTAGCCGACGTTGTACATCGTCGGCGTGTGGCGCGTGTTCATGTCGCCGTTGTCGCGCCGCGAGAGGAACTGGCCGTCGGTCCAGCCCTTCTCGCGCACGTGGCACGCGGTGCAAGCCATGTTGCCGCTGCCCGACAGGCGGGGGTCGATCCACAGCTTGGCGCCGAGGGCGACCTTGTCCGGCGTCGTCGGGTTGTCGGCGGGGCTGGGCACCGGCGGCAGCCGTGAGAGCCGCTCGGCGCGATCGTCGGGCGGCGCGGTGCAGGCCGCGACCGCCATCGCGGCCGCTGCGGCCGCCAACCCATGCAGGGCGCGCATCGCGATCCCTCCGATCTGCGCGGCATCGATGCGCCGCGCGAGCCAATCCTACGCCGCTGCGCCGCCGGCGCAAGGGGCCGACGTCGCCGGCAAAACCCTCGGTGCGCGCCGCGCGCGGCCCGTAACATCCGCGCCATGACCGCCCTCGACGACCCCCGCCACGACCGCGAGATCGGCAGCCGCCGCATCGCCGCCGGCAGCACGCGCGACACCATGCGCATCGACGACGTGCGCATCGACGCCGTGCGCCCGCTCGTGACGCCGGCGCTGCTGCAGGAGAAGCTGCCGGTGCCCGAAGCGGCGCTGACGCTCGTCGAGGCCACGCGCGCGCAGGTGGCCGCGGTGCTCGACGGCCGCGACGACCGGCTGCTCGCCGTCGTCGGCCCGTGCTCGATCCACGACCACGACCAGGCGCTCGAGTACGCCGCCCGCCTCGCCGCCGCAGCCGCCGAGCTCGCCGACGACCTGCTCGTCGTGATGCGCGTGTACTTCGAGAAGCCACGCACCACCGTCGGCTGGAAGGGCTACATCAACGACCCGCACCTGGACGGCACGTTCGCGATCAACGAAGGGCTCGAGCGCGCGCGCCGGCTGCTGCTCGAGGTGCTGGCGCTCGGCGTACCGGCGGGCACCGAGTTCCTCGACCTGCTCAGCCCGCAGTTCATCAGCGACCTCGTCACCTGGGGCGCGATCGGCGCCCGCACGACCGAAAGCCAGAGCCACCGCCAGCTCGCCTCCGGGCTGAGCTGCCCGGTGGGGTTCAAGAACGGTACCGACGGCAGCGTGAAGGTGGCCGCCGACGCCGTCGTCGCCGCGCGCTCGCCGCATGCCTTCATGGGCATGACGAAGATGGGCCAGGCCGCCGTGTTCGAGACCCGCGGCAACCCCGACTGCCACGTCATCCTGCGCGGCGGCCGAGAGCCGAACCACGGCGCCGAGCACGTGGCCGCCGCCTGTGCGCTGCTGCGCGAGGCCGGCCTGCCCGAGCGGCTGATGATCGACTGCAGCCACGCCAACAGCCGCAAGGACCACCGCCGCCAGATCGACGTCGCGCGCGACGTCGCTGGCCAGCTCGCCGCCGGCGAACGCCGCATCGTCGGCGTGATGGTGGAGAGCCACCTCCACGAGGGCCGCCAGGACCTCGTGCCCGGGCAGCCGCGGCGCTGGGGTGTTTCGATCACCGACGCCTGCCTCGGCTGGGCGCAGACGCTGCCGCTGCTGCAGGAACTGGCCGCGGCCGTGCGGGCCAGACGCCGCAGCGCGGGTTGACGGCGGCCAAGTGCCGTCGGACCCGATCGGGCGCCAGCGCGATGCCCGGCCCGCTGCCGGCGACGGCACCGCCCGCCGAGCCGCGAGCGGCGCGACGTCTCACGCGCGGCGTATCACGCCCTCCAGCGCGGTGCCCGGCGCCACGGTGTTGAACACGGTGCCGAACTTCCTGACGTTGTCGTGCAGCAGCGCGAGGCGGCGATCGTCCTCGTCGGTGTCGACGACGATCTCGTAGCGGATCGACTCCATCTTCGGCGGCGCGTCCTGCCGCACGCCGTGCAGGCGCACCTCGACGCCTTCGAGGCGGAACTTCAGCAGCGGCACGACGCGCTCGATGCCCTTGATCATGCATGCGGCCAGCGCCGCGAGCAGCAGTTCGGCCGGGTTGAACGCGTCGCGCCGGCCGCCGAGGTCGGTGTCGAGCGCGATCGTCGCGTCCTTGCACGTGGCCGTGCTGCCGTGGGCGTCGACGCGCCGGGCGGCGACGCGGAACTCCATCTTCGGCTTGCCGGCGTCCATCGAGGCTCAGTGCAGCCTCAAGCGCCGAACCACTGCTCGACCTTGGCGCGGCTGGGCACGCCGCCGGCGTGCACGACCTTGCCGTCGATCACGACGCCGGGCGTCGACATCACGCCGTAGCCGACGATGTCGCGCATCTCCTCGACCTTGGTCACGCTCACCGGCACGCCCTTGTCCTTGGCGACCTGCTCGATCAGCGCGATCGTGTTCCTGCAGTTGGCACATCCCGTGCCGAGCACCTTGACGTCCATCGTGTCTCTCCTTACTCGCGTTCCAGTTCCAGGTAGGTGCGGCTCGCGTTGCCGGGCATCAGCTCGTCGGCGTTGAGCAGCCGCCTAAACGGCGCGGCGTCGAACGACTTCACCGCCTCGCCGATGTCGGTCATCTCGGCGACCGCGTTCTTCATGTGCGCGCGCAGCGCGACGAGGTAGGCCTGCGTGTCGGCGCGCGCCGTGGCCAGGTCGGTCACGTTGCCGTGGCCCGGCACGATGACCTTCGGGTTCAGCTGTTCGATGACGGCGAAGGTCTCCAGCCAGCGCCCGGTGTGGCTGACCGGCAGCACGCCGAGCATGCGGTCGACGTAGACGACGTCGCCGCTGAACAGCACCTGCTTCTGCGGCAACCACACCATCGTGTCGCCCGGCGTGTGCGCGCCGCCGCGGTGCCTGAACTCGAAGACGACGCCGCCGAGCTCGAGCCGCTCGTCGGTGCCCTGCAGCCAGCGCGTGGGCAGCGTCGGCACGGTGCCGTCGGCCTTCTCCTTCAGCACCGCCTGCAGCGCCTGCAGCTGGTCGTTGCCCCGGTTCATCATGTCGGCGCGGGCGTCCGCGTGCGCGACGATCTCGGCCCCCTGCGCCTTGAAGTAGCCGTTGCCGAGCCAGCGGTGGTCCTGCCCGCCGGTGTTGACGACCCACCTGACGGGCTGCGGCGTCACCTTCCGCACGGCCTCGTGGATCTGGCGTGCGCTCTGGAACGTCGCGCCGCTGTCGATCAGCACGGCGCCGGCCGGTGTCACGATGAGGCCGAGGTTGGCGTTCAGGCCCTCGTTTTCGACGGTCCGGGCGCCCTTCTCGCCGATGTGGGCGTAGACCCCGTCGGCCACCGGCTGGAAACGCACCTCCACCGCGTGTGCGGCGCACACCGCGGTCGCCGCGGCCAGGGCCAGGAACCATCGCTTCATCGTGTCTCCGCAATCGAACGAACGCACGCCGGCCTCACCCGGCCAGCACCGCATTGAACAGGAACCCCACCAGCAGGATCCCCGTCGCGACGATGGCGACGAAGGTCGCGATCAGCCGCAGCGTTAGCACCTTGCGCAGGATGATCATCTCGGGCAGCGACAGCGCCACCACGCTCATCATGAAGGCGAGCGCTGTGCCCATCGCCGCGCCCTTGGCCACCAGCGCCTCGACGACGGGCAGGATGCCGGCGGTGTTGGTGTACATCGGCACGCCGATCAGCACCGCCGCCGGCACCGACCACCACGCGTCGGCACCCATCAGCCGGGCCATGAAGTCCTGCGGCACGTAGCCGTGGATCGCCGCGCCGATGCCGATGCCCACCAGCACGTAGGGCCACACGCGGCCGACGATCACGCGCACCGCCGCGAAGGCGGCCTGCACGCGCTCGGCCAGCGTCAGGCCGCCGGTCGCGACGTCGGCGCTGACGGTGGGCATCTCGCGCACCCAGGCCTCGAGGTAGCGCTCCATCTTCAGCCGGCCGATCACCCAGCCGGCGACGACGGCCAGCGTCCTGCCGACCACGAGGTACAGCAGCGCGACCTTCCAGCCGAACAGCGCGAACAGCAGCGTCAGCGCGATCGTGTCGACCATCGGCGCCGCGATCAGGAACGAGAACGTCACGCCCAGCGGCACGCCGGCCTGCACGAAGCCGATGAACAGCGGCACCGACGAGCACGAGCAGAACGGCGTGGCCACGCCGAGCAGCGCGGCCAGCAGGTGGCTGGTGCCCGCCGAGCGGCGCGCCAGGATCGCGCGCGTGCGCTCGGGCGTGAAGTAGGTGTTGACGATGCCCATCACGAACACGACGCCGGTCAGCAGCAGCAGCACCTTCGGCGTGTCGTAGAGGAAGAACTGCAGCGCGCTGCCGAGGTGGCTGCCGCGATCGACGGCCAGTAGGCGCACGACCGCTTCCGAGAACGGCACGAGCAGCTGGTACAGCCCGAGCCACAGCGCGGCGGCGCCGGCGAGGAACAGGCGCGGCCGGCGCTGCGGCAGGCTCAGCGTGGCGGTCAGGGCGGTCATGGGCGGCTCTGCGTCGGTCGACGACCTCGATGAAGAAGACGCAGGCCGCGCCGGAAGGATGCAACCCGGGACGCCGCCTCGGCTTGATACGTGTCAAGCCGCGGAGCTGGCCGGCCGATGAACGGACGTCGAACGTTCAGGCTGCCGGCGCCGCGGCATGGCAGCACACGCCCTCGTCGTCGAACCTGACGCCGCACGCCAGCTTCAGCTGCTCGCGCAGGCGCGCGCGGGCACGTTGCAGCCGCGACTTCGCACCCGGCACGGTCAGCCCGTGGGCGCGGGCGTAGTCCGCCTGCGTCTGGCCCTCGAGGTCGCAGCGGCGCACGATGTCGGCGTCGGCCGGCGACAACTGATCCAGCACGCGCGCGACGCAGTCGGCCAGCGCGTCGACCGCCGGCGGCGGCTCGGGTGGTTCCCACGGCAGGTCGTCGGGAAGCGGCTCGTGCGGCCGCTGGCGGCGCACCCGGTCGACGAGCGCGTTGCGCGCGACCTGGTACAGCCACGCACGCGGGTTGTCGAGCACGCAGAAGTCGCGCCCGGCGCGCATCGCCTTGACGAAGACGTCCTGCAGCAGGTCGTCGGCCGCTGCCGCATCGCCGAGCCGCCACGCCAGGTGCGCACGCAGCTCGTTCTCGTGCGCGTTCCAGGCGCGCAGCACGCAGTCGTACGAACGGCTCGCGTTCATCGGTGCCGATGGTAGCCGCCCTGCAGGCGGCGCCGCCATCGCGGCCGCGCCAGTCACTGGTTGACGGGTGACGCCGGGTCGACCAACAGCGCGACGAGATCGGCGATTTGCGCCGGGGTCAGGATGCCGTTGTGACCGAAGCGAGGCATGCTAGAGCACGCCGAGAAGGCCTGCGCATTCCAGATTTTGTCGTACGTGTACTTGACGACCGCCTCCGAGTTGCCGCGCATCTTGCCATAGCCGAGCAGCGACGGGCCGAGGGTGCCGTACGACAGTTCCCGGGCCTGCAGTCGGTGACACGCATAACAGTTGCCACCCGTGGGCCGGTTGGGCGCCGTGTCACCCACGCGCAGGCCGTAGCCGCTTTGTGCGAGCACCTCGCCGCGCTTCCAGTCGCCCACCAGCGTACCGCTCTGCGGGTAGGCGATCTTCATCGCCAGGTTCATCTTCTCGATACGTTCGGCAGTGGCCTTGTCCGGTCGATCGTGGGCCTTCGAGCACAGTCTCTGCGTCTCGTCCTGCACCAGGCGCTGGCGCCACGCGGAGTCGGTCGTCTTGAATGATGCGGCGATAGCCTCTTCCGCAGTGGGAAACTGGCGCTTGCCATCGTCCAGCAGCGTGCAGCCGCCCAAGAGCGCCGACGCGATGAGAGGAGCGGCACGAAGCTTCAAGTCAACCATGTTCGGGGATCCCTGCCTTCAACGCTTGATGTACGGCGACTTGATCTCGGTGCCGTTGCCGAGGTTGGCCAGATAGGCCAGCAGTGCCGTGACAACGTCCGACGTGTACTCGACGTCCGGGTGACGCATCTGCCAGTAGCAGTCCCACATGCGGTGCTGCAGCGTGCGCACGATGCCCTGCGAGACGCGGTACGCGGGCCACGTGGCCACGCCGGTGGCCGCACCCTCGGCCTTGAGGAGATTCGGCAGCCCCTGCAGTCGGATGCGCTTGCCATCGTCGGCATGGCACGTGGCACAGGAAAAGTCAAACGGCCCACCGCGCCGCCAGAACAGCTCTTCCCCGGTCTTGATCGCCTGCCTCGTCGCCGGGTGCGAAGTGTCGACCTTGAACTTCATGCCGTTGGACTGCGCCGCGACGTACGTCGCGATGGCGGCGATGTCCGAGCCTGGGCCGCTGGAATTGAAGGCGCCTTTGTTGAAATACGGCTTGGTGTCCCAGCCTTGGAGGTGCTCCATGCACCACACGAGCCGGGCCTCGAGGTCCATCACTTTGCCGGCATCGGCAAAGTACCGGGGCAGTTCAGCGTAGGCACCCTGGACGACACCCGGGCCCTTGCCGAGGTCGCAGCCTTCGAGAGAGACGTTCTTCGTGCCGCGACGGGTCTTCCACAGTTCTTCGCCCTGCATCTGCGTCAATTCGGCGGGATTGCCGTCTTGCAGCATCGCACGGTACTTGGCGATTTCGTCCTCGGCCGAGCTTTGCGCGAACGCCAGCTGGCTCACAGACGCGGCCAGCAGCGCGCTCCATATCAGTCTCATCGGATCACCTCCTCCAGAAACGGCCGTCCCGTGTCGGCAGGGGCTCCAGCCGATCGCCCTTCGTTTATACCCCGCGCTGCGCGCCGGCAGGCCCGCCATATCCCATTACAGCCGACTTCAAACGCCCGCACATCTGTGAATCCACGTATGCTCAAGCAATAGTGCGTATGGTCTCCAGCTTCAGTCGCCTGAGCACAGACCCAGCGGCGGCGCCCCGAGGCGCAGAGGCGAGGGGTCCCGGGTGCCAGGGGGCGTGACCAGCGGCAGAGGGCGCCTTGGCGCCAGACGCTGCCGGCGCGCTGCGTGCCGGCGCGACGATCGTGATGCGCTGCCGGGGCGGCGCCGCGCTCGCGGGAGCGGCGGCAGGCTCCGCGGCATCCGCTTTTGGGGGCGGCGCGGCATCGGCGAGGCCGCAGGCCGCTGCGGCCGCGATGACGAGGCGATGCGCAAACGGGCGGCGTTGCTCGTGGGCCGTCATGGTGTGTCCCCCTGAGGTTGGCCTCTGCACCGGCGATGGCGATGCAGCACGATGGCCACCGGCGATAGGCAAGCCGCGGCGAGCAGACTCCACTCCAGCCACGTGCGCGACTTCGCGGCGGGATACGCGGCTGCGAGATGGCCGACGATGGGCGCGACCTCTGTCGGTGCCACCTGCGCGCCGTGCCACCAACGCATACGCTCGACGACGAGGCGCCACCCGAACGCCGTGTGACGCACGCTGGCGACGACTTCGGCTCGGTGGCAGGCCGCGCAGCGGGCGTGCAGCAGGCGCTCGCCCAGGGGGCGATCGGCCAGCCTGCGGCGTTCTGCCTCCGCTGCGGCCGCGCGCTCAGCCGCGTGCCTCGCCTCCCGCTCGGCGGCCTGCGCTCGCTCGCGTGCCAGCTCTTCGGCGAGCCGCTGCCGTTCGGCAGCGCTGGTCACGACACCGCGGCTGCGGTAGTCGTCGCCTGACAACTCGGCATGCAGCGGCGCCATCGCCGCAAACGCGGTCATTGCGGCGACCGCGACGCATCGGGATGGCTCAGGCGCGCGAACCATGCCAAAGCGACAGCACCTCGTCGGCGTCGTCGACCACGCGCGGCGCCGGCCGGCGTGCCGGCGTACCGGCGCACACGAAGGCGACGAGCTGCTCGCCGTCGGCGCAGAATGTCTGCGCGAGTGCAGGATGCCGGCACTTGCGTCCGCTCAACGCCTTGGCGCCGTAACCCATCAGGTGAAGAGCGTTCACGAAATTTGCGAGTGCGCCGCCGGCGCACATCCACTGTTCGTGCGGCGGAACCTCCGGCACGTCGGGGGCGATGCGTGCCACCCAGGCCACGAGCGCCGGCCCGTTGAACGCGCGTTCGCGTTCGATCGCGACGTCTTCGTCGGTGCCGCCGACGTCACGGGCGAAGCGTGCAAACAGCTCGGCGAGGGTCTCGCGCTCGCCGTCGGGGACGACGACTGCCCGCCACGGCAGCAGCCGTCCGTGATCCGGTGCGCGCAGCGCGGCCCGCACGGCCACGCGCAACTCGGCCATGCTCGGGCCGGGGGCCACCATCGAGCGCGGACCGATCGAGTGCCGTTCGAGCAGCCGCCGCAGCGCCGTAGGCACGCGGACGGTGCGATGCGAGCGGCCGGTGAGGCGGCCCGGTGCGCTCGAGTTGGGCGACGGGGTCACGGGCTCGCCAGTGAAGGATCGCCGACCGCCTGCCGCACGAGGCGCATCAGCGCGGCATAGGTCGTGCCCGCGACGAACCGCACGCCGGCCTGGCGACATGCCTGCTCGAGGGGCGCGGCCCAGTGGTGGACGAACTCGCGGCAGAACTCGTCGGCCATCCCGGCCGCGTCGGGATCGCCGCGCGCCGCGCGTTCGTGCAGCCGGCCGACGAATTCGAGCTGCATCGCGACATGGTCCGGCAGGTCGCGGAAGCGCTCGTCGGGCGCGACGCCGGCAGCCTCGTAGCAAGAGCGCACCATCTGCACGCTGGCGCCACCGAGGGTGCCTTCCAGGTAGACACCGGCATTCAGCGGCACCGGCACCGGCGGCGTCAGGAAGAGACGCGCGTACTCGACGAGCCAGGTGTCGGTGCTGCCGCCCATGCGCGCCGCCTCGCCCGCCGCGCATGCACAGGCCGCGGCCAGTGCGTCGCAGGCCGGTCGGGTGTCGATGCCAAGCGCGGGGCCGAGCTCGGTGAGGTCGTCGACGAGCGGTTGCGCCCAGTCGCACGCCGACCAGGACGGCGGCGGTGGCAGCAGTGCGCCGGCCAGGCAAAGCAGCAAGTCGGCACGATCCAGTTGAGCCTGCGCCCCGGCGGCCACCGCAGCCCCCGCGGTTCCCTCTTGCGCCGCGGCCAACTTCATGCTCCAGGCGCGCCGAGGTCGAGTCTTCTCTCGCCCGCGGCGTTGATCACGTTGGCGAGAAACACCGCCGTTGCGAGCACCGCCCACTCGGTGAGTGACGGCGCGTACTCAAGCAGGCCGTGCACCCAGCTGCCCTTGAACAGGGGGACCAGCTGGCCGCCGATCACGAAGTCGTAGCGCGCCGCGAACAGCGCGACGACCGCGATCACGGCCGCCACGAGTTGCAGGCCAAGCGACTTGCGCAGGCCCGGCACAACCATGATCACCAGCGGCGCGCCGATACCGATCCACAACTGGGCCTGGAACGCTGGGCGGCTCCACAGATGGTGCCAGACCTGCATGCCGTCCGCGTTGCTCCACAGCCCCGCCACCAGACGCGAAACGACGAAGAAGGCGTGCGCCGCGATCAGCACCGCGAACAGGACCGCCAGCGGGCCGCTGAACAGGGCCTTCGTGCGCGCGTCGAAGCGTTGATCGTCGAACCCGTGCGAGAGGTGGGTGAAGATGATCACGAACGTCACCGCGCCGAGCAGCGCCTCGACGATGAACGCGAGCGAGATCTCGCCGCCGAACCAGAACGGGCGCATCGCCATCCAGCCGTACACGCCGCCGGCGACGAACGTGATGTACGCCGCGGCCGCGAGCGCGACGATGGACGCGATCTTCGGCGGCGCCGCGTCGCGGCCCGCCGCGAGCCACTTCAACACCAGCCAGGCGAGCGCGAGCGCGTAGACGATCACGCCCCACACCTTCCAAACCAGCGGCGCGCTGGTCTGCATGCTGAACGGGATCAGCAGCATCGCGCGCAGCGGGTAGCCGAGCTCCATGAAGAGCGCCGCGACGCCTCCCACGAGCGCCGCGACCGCGAGCCAGGTCGCGCGCCGCGCGATCGGCTCGAAGTCCTTCAGCCCGAACACGGTCCACGCCGAGGACAGCATCGCCAGTCCGGTGGACGACAGCAGGAAGAAGTCGTAGGTGACGATCGGCAGGCCCCAGAAGATGCCGCGGCTGTCGCTGTTGTAGGCCGTGTGGCCGACCGTCATCAGCTGGCTGAGCACGTACCCGCCGGCGATGACGAGGCCGACCGCGGCGACGATCAGCACCAGGCCCGCCGCCGGCGGCGCGGCCGCGGGGCGCGAAGAGGCCACTGCAGTGTTCATCGTGAGTCTCCTTCAAGCCTGGGTGGGGTTGGCGCGGCTACCCGGCACCGCGGCGCCGGCGCCGCCAGACAGGTAGTACACCTGCGGCTTGTTGCCAGTGTGGTCCAGCAGGCGCACGCCGCGCTTGTCGGCGATCAGCTTGTTGACCTTGCTCTGCGGGTTGTCCAGGTCGCCGAACCAGCGCGCCTTGGGCGGGCACACGCGCACGCACGCCGGGGTGTGCTCCTTCGTCGCCGGGTCGTCCTCGTCGAGGTCGGCCGCGCCCTTGGGCGCCGTGCTCGTCTTGTGGTAGCAGAACGTGCACTTGCTGACGACGCCGTGCGGCTGAATCCCCACGCCGTGCGTCGGGTCGTCGTGCGGGCCCTTGTACGGCGGATCCCACTGGCGGCCACCCTTGCCGGGGAAGACGCTGCGAAGGTCCGGCTGCACGACGGCCTTCTCGTCGGTGTAGAAGCGCACCCCGTACGGGCACGCGACCATGCACGCCTTGCAGCCGATGCACTTGTTCCAGTCGATCAGCACGAAACCGCCGTCCGGATCCTTGTAGGTCGCCCGTGTCGGGCAGGCGCTGACGCACGACGGG